>JAQWBH010000278.1 GCA_028707405.1 Parabacteroides sp.
CAAAGTCAGCCAACTGTCCTTTCATAGCTTCCATATACCTGTAATAGGTTTCCAATGGCTTTTGTCCGTCTACCTCTAGTATTACATCTGCAATTCCTAAGTCTTTCACGATATCGCATTGTGTTTTTGAGTATTCCAAACATACAACTTTCCCATGGGGAGCCACTCTTTTTTTTGCTTCTGCCAGGCAAAGGAGTCCGGCCTTCCCGGCACCCATGACAACAACTGTATCTCCGGGTTTTGCGTTCATGGCTACTTGTGTGGGTGCTCCTGCAACATCCATAACTGCTAAGCTCAATCCCTGGCCCAAATCATCCGGTATCTTTGTAAAAATTCCACTTTCGAATAAAACAGCATCGGCATTGCAGACAATTTGTTCTGTATCAAGATCAATATTTGTTATTTCATAAATTTTTAATGGAGTTAATGATAATGATACTAATGTAGCAATCTTATCTCCTACTTCTAGGTCCATTTTCTCATGTAAATCAGGGCCTATATTTTTCACTCTGCCGATAAGAATTCCTCCGGACTTGGTTACAGGATCCTGAAATTTGCCTCGATCTTCAACGATTGCATAGATTTGTTCTTTGATCTTATTTATATCTGTACCGTATTTTTCCTTAATAGTATGAAATGCGGTTGCAGTAGGCTGAAGTACTATAACATCTATTAAAATTTCATTGGACCAAATGTCAGGGGTATTATTGATTTTATCAGCCGCCTGGGGTAGCAATCCTTCGGGTTTGATGACACGGTGGGTTCCAAAATATTCTCCTTTACCTTTCAATGAAAAAACCCCCTTTCAACATATATTATTCTTTCGAATACTGTGAAAGAAGGGACAGAAATAAAAAGACGGCCCTTTTCATACAAAATAAATTTTTGTATGAAAAAAACCGTCTAGGGTCACTCCAAACCGTCCTATTAATTCTCCGTCTGTGCTTCGACAAGACTGTGAGCACCATACTTTTTACGGAGTTTGGGTTTTTCTATTTTCCCGGTAGGATTTCGCGGAATCTCTTCAAAGATAATTTTGCGAGGACGCTTATAGCGAGGCAATGTTCTACAGAACTGTACAATGTCTTCTTCTGTGCAACTGAAACCCGGCTTTAATTCTATTATAGCTGCTGCAATTTCCCCCATCCTCTTGTCCGGAATACCAATTACAGCGACATCCTTAATTGCATTGTGACTACGCATAAAGTTCTCAATTTGTACCGGATACAGATTTTCACCTCCGCTAATGATAACATCTTTTTTGCGATCGACCAGATAAACGAAGCCATCCTCATCCATGCGTGCCATATCCCCTGTAAGTAGCCATCCGTTTTTTAGTACAGTAGCGGTTGCTTCCGAATTTCTAAAGTAGCATTTCATCAGACCGGGGCCTTTTATGCAAAGTTCACCGACATCGCCCTGTTTTACTGGCTGTCCATTCTCGTCAATAATCCGCAGTTGCCAATTGTAGCCGGCTTTTCCGATCGCACCGACTTTATGGATATTTTCTACGCCGAGGTGTACACAACCGGGTCCGATGGCTTCTGATAAGCCGTAGTTGGTATCATATTCCTGATTCCGGAAATATTTATTCCACCGTTTAATTAGACTTGGCGGAACCGGCTGTGCTCCAATATGCATCAGCCTCCATTGAGAAAGATTGTAATCTTCCATCCTAATATCTCCACGCTCTATTGCGTCAAGTATATCCTGTGCCCAGGGCACTAACAACCAAACGATTGTAATATGCTCGTCTGAAACGGTTTTAATAATCCATTCAGGCCTGACGCTCCGCAATAAGACTGCTTTGCTTCCTGAAAGAAGACTTCCAAACCAGTGCATTTTTGCCCCGGTATGGTAGAGTGGCGGAATACAGAGGAAATTATCCTCTCTCGTCTGCTTATGGTGGTTCATTTCTACTTCGCACGCCGTCATAAGGCTTTGATGTGTGTGAAGTATCGCTTTAGGAAAGCCGGTAGTGCCTGATGAAAAATATATCACCGCATCCTCATCATCGGAAAGCTTTATTTTTGGATCTACTGAGGAACAGCATGCTGTTAGGGCGTAATAACTTTCAGCAAAGGCAGGACAGTCATACCCTACGAACAGCCGCATTTTAATATTCGGGATCTGGTCCCGTATTTCTTCAACTCTGTCGATAAATTCCGGACCAAATACCAAAACATCACATTCTGCCAAATCAAGACAGTATTTGATTTCATCTGCTGTATATCGATAGTTTAACGGTACCGCAATAGCTCCGGTTTTAAGGGTCCCAAAATATATCGGCAGCCACTCCAGGCAATTCATAAGTAGAACAGCAACTTTATGACCTTTTTGTAAACCTCTGGATAGTAGGAAATTAGCAAAACGATTGGCTTTATCATCGAATTCGTGCCATGTCATCTCCCGCCTGTACTTTCTCTCAGGATTGGTTTCTACAAGATCATAATCCTTCCAGCTTACTTTAATTTCTTTGATTTCCGGGTTTATTTCGACCAAGCTGATCTCTTCACCGTATAATGCTGCATTGCGGGTTAGAATTTCTGTAATAGGCATTTTTTATTCCTCCTGATTTTTTTGCTTTTCTATTTAGTTAGGAGGACAGCAATTAAAAAACCGTCCTCTTGTTTTTATATCATCAGAGGACGGAATCGTTCCGTGGTACCACCTCAGTTTGCAAACGTCTCACGGCGTTTGCCTCATCGGGTGCCAACACACCCCGGCACTTTAACGGGTGCACCCGGCAAGGCCTACACAGGAAAAACCCTTCAACCCGCAACTCCCGGAATGTATTCAAATGCAACTTACTTTTTGTGCCTCTCACCATCCGGCAACTCTCTGTAAAGATAAACTTGCTTCTACTTTTTTCCGATCATCATTTTTAATCTTTTTAAATCAAACAATTATAACTCTTTTTTTAGACAAAAGTCAAGCATTATTTCGTAAGACAAGGGGCTTTTGAAGACAAGGGGACGCTTAGACTGTCTTGCCGACAAGACAGTCTAAGCGTCCCCTTGTCTTCTACTTCATTAATACATCATTCGAAAATGGACAAACATATATCAGCTTATTATCTATAACTCGATATACTTCTATTCCTTCTGTTCCGTCTTCATCTTTAAAGCCTGTTTCAAAACATGTCCTGTACTCAGGTTTAGCATTTGCCATATCTCCCATAAAAGAAGACCATAGGCTTCCCGCCGCTTCGTTTATGTCAATGCGTGCAATTTGTCCGTCCACTAAATCATAAACAGCACAATTTGCTGCCGACACTCCACAATCTTCAACCACTTCAACGATACCATCCTCATCTATGTCTACCTCCCTGGTATATTTTGCGAAAGTGTTAAGCAGTATTTCTTCCTCCCCATTCTTGTTTGTATAACAGTAGCTTATATCCATGCCTAAGGCCGTTGCTTCTCCAGTCCTCTTATATACGCCATCCATTCCCAGGGCACTGAATATTTCTCCTCTATGCCCGGGTCTGTAATCAAAGCCTTCACCGAGTTCTATCATAACAATCTTTTCATCCATTAAAAAGAATGCTATGTAGTTGGTCGTTCCGTCTTCCGGTGCAAAAATATATACCTGGTTGAACATCGGTCCGCTATCCTCGGGGTTATAAATCCAATCATTTTCATAAATAAGGTCTATACCATATGCTTCTTGTAAAGCCTTTAGGGCATCTCCGATGCCAACCTCTCTGATAGTCTTTGTATCCTTTGTAGCAGAAATATGGTATATTACTTCACCTTTACCTCTTTCATCATCAACAATGAAAGTTTTTATTTCTATGCCATCGCCAAAGTGCCTCTTTCCCGCAGGATAAGGGAATTCCTCCGGGATATCTTCTTCTGTTTCACCATCCAAAATACATTCCATTACAAAATTATAGCTTATGGGATAGTACTCTTCCCCATAGTAGATTGCATATTCATTTCCCTCATCAACCTGGTTAGATTCTTCCTGTTGACTTGTACATGCTGTAATACTGCCTAATAATAGGATTACACATAGTAAAATACAAATCTTCTTTCTCATACCAATCCCTCTCGATTCCACTCTTTATATAGAACTATTTTTGCCTTTATCTGCTGTATCCATTTTGTAATTAAGTATTAATGCAATAGATAATGCTAGGCACCACCCCAGTAACCACGCAAGTAACATTGGTATACCAAAAATTAATAACGGTTTATTTGCAATACTAACCAAAGGAGTTCCCATCATTGCCAATGCAATAATATAAAATATTATAAAATACTTTGTGTGACTACTTTTCATGTTGATATCCCTTCATATTAGCAATTACAACAACTACTATGTATTTATATTTTAACATCATTTAATCTTTAATAACATTAATATTATATTTTATCTTTCTACTTATAGCACTTATATAAAAAAGCGAAAATAAATAGAGCGAAAAACATCACACAATGTGATACGTTATTCTCATATTTTTTTATCCGAATTATCTAAAGTATTGAAATATAAAGGTTGGTAAAAATAAATTCTAATGGCATATTCTTTGCTCTAGTATAAAGAACAACAATATTAACAATACAACTGAAAGGAGAGAAGAATATGAGGTACAAACACACAAAATATTTTGCCATTTTTTATGTGGTGGCAATGATTATGATGGGAACTCCTCTAATAAACATTGCAAACAAACCTATTCTGGTACTGGGAATGCCCATGCTGCTGAGTTGGATCCTTGCATGGACTACGGATAGAAGAGTAATATCCAACGTCCCCATTGAACTCGCAATTATAACAATATAAGTCAGACTTAGTAGAAATATATTTCCCGTCATTTCTACCAGAGTAAACAAAACTGTTTGTGAAACATCTCCTGCGATATTAAGTGATGCAATCATACCAATCAGTATAAAGCTCATACACCAAATAGCTGACAGAGTGATCGTAATACCGGTTGTTTTTTGTACTTTAATACTTTTCCCCATATACATACGTGGAAATATCTGTGGTAAACAAATAAAGCCGGTTGAACATAATAAAATATAGGACATCCATTGTCGTAAATCATTCCGTATATTGTAATTCCCTTCCCCTAAATTAATAGTCATATCACTGCCTTTTTCAATCAGAGCATTTCCTAAATCTCCAATTGAATCAAAATAATAAGAAATCAGTACCATACATAGTACAAGGCCTCCCCCAATCAAGATGCTACCTTGAAAACAAGATGTCCATATAACGCTTCCAAGGCCTCCCCAAAGAATATAAACCAATATAATAAGAAGGCCTAATAAAAGAGCAAAAATAATATTCAATTTACTTTCAAACGCTATATATATTTAACAAGAGCAAATATTTATGTACGAGCAGGGAAAAAAGTTACTGCTGATGCGGTGAGAGAAAAACTTTACAATATTATTAAAGGTGCAGAATTAATGACAGGTGCTGTGGCCGAAATAAACAGTTTTGAATATTCTTTTGATGATATGAATACTAATATAATTCTATCTGATATTTGTACCGATTATATGAATGAAGTAGGTTTAGAAAACATTAGTAGAGATACAACTTTTAAGGCCTCTATCGATATGGGAAATGTAAGTTATGTTGTTCCTTCAATCCACCCATTTTTCGATATTACAAATGGAATCGACATCCCTCTTCATCGTAAAGAATTTGCTAAAGCTACAATTAGCGATTATGCTAAGGATCAGATGATAAAAATGGCATTATCTTTAGCTTTAACAGGTTATAAAATTATTAGTAATCAAGAAATATATAAAGAAATTGTAGATGAATTTAAAAAAACAACACAGCAAATATAGATAGAAAACAAGGGGGACGCTTAGACTGTCTTGCCGACAAGACAGTCTAAGCGTCCCCCTTGTTTTCTTTTCTTCTATTTACAATTATGCTGATGTTCGTGGCACACGGAACCGGTTGAAACAAGCTTACCCTGCAGATATTCTTCTGCTGCAACCTTTGCATCTCCAGAAGCACCCGTTATTACTTCGATTCCTTTTTCATCAAATATTTCTATGGCACCACCGCCCATGCCACCGGAAATAATCACATTAACACCCATATCATTTAAGAAATTGGGTAAAAATCCGGGTCTATGCCCTGGGTTCGGTATGAATTCACTTTTAACAATTTTGCCATTGTCAACTTCAAAAATCCCAAAACTTTCGCAATGTCCGAAATGCTCTGTTACCTTATCATTCTCACATGCTACTGCAATCTTCATTTTCTTCCCTCCATATCCTTCTATCAGATCTACAATCAGATCAAGCCATTTTTCATCAAGATCTTCTATTGTTCCGGCATCACAATATTGTGCGATTCTGGGATCAATAGGAATCTTTGCAGACATTTTTATTTTATGTTCCTCTGCGATCGTTTCAACATGACT
>JAQWBH010000279.1 GCA_028707405.1 Parabacteroides sp.
TTGAGAGCGGGCCGATTACTCTCCATTTTTCAGGTGAGTGTTCGTTACTTTTTACTTGATTGGCTATAGCTTCGGGGCGTGTATTCACCATCCATTCCATAGCATATCCGAGGAAGAATCGTTTACTCGGGTTTAACCCTGCAATAATAATATTTTTCTTATATTGTTCCGTCTTCTTAAATGATTCGTAAGCCATGATTACGCCTCCAAGGTCGGCAATGTTTTCACCCTGTGTCAGAGCACCGTTGATATGTAAATTGTCGACAGCCACATAATTATTAAATTGCTTTACAATTAGTTTCGTCCTTGCATCAAATTTATTTTTATCTTCTTTAGTCCACCAATTTGCCAAATTACCGTTAGCGTCGTAATTGCATCCCTGATCATCGAATCCGTGTGTTATTTCATGTCCTATCGTGCCTCCTATAACGGCATAGAGTATAGCATCGTCGGCCATTTTCTTTTCATATCCAGGTACTATTATGTTGCAGCCAGGTATTACGATCTCATTATTCGACGGATTATAATATGCATTGTAAGTTTGCGGTTCCATATCCCACTCAGTACGGTCTACCGGCTTGCCGTATTTATTAATCATAAATGCCGTTTCCCACTTATTGACATTCATCACATTTTTCACGTATGATGAGCGATCAATATTTAAGTTGCTCATATTTTTCCATTTGTCGGGATAACCCATTTTCATAATTACGGCATTCAATTTGTGTAAAGCCTTTTGTTTTGTAGCTTCACTCATCCAGTCCAGAGCCTTTATTCGTTGAGCGAATTCAGTTTGAATGGCTTTGCCTATTTCTAAAAGTTTTTCTTTTGTGCCTTTTGGAAGATATTCATTCACATAAACTTGTCCTATTAAGTCTCCAAGTGCGTCATCAGTCATAGTCACGACGCGTTTCCAACGAGGTCTTGCCTCTTTTACTCCGCGCAGAGTGGTTGAATAAAAACCGAAATATTTCTTATACGTATTGTCATCGACAAATGGAGCCAAACCGTTAAGATAATGAAATTTCAGATAATCTTTCCAATCATCAATGGTATATTTGTTTAAAAAGCTATTTAAACCTGTAAGGAATTCAGGTTGTCCTACAACAACACTGTCAACTTTGGCAAGACCCATTCCTTGCATGAACAGCGTCCAATTGAAGTTCGGAACCAAAGCTCTCAGACTGTCTGTTGACATTTTATTGTAATTTGCGAACGGGTCACGTGTGTCTTCACGTTTACGTGAAACGTTAGCCAATGCCGTTTCCATTTCCAACAGTTTGGTAGCAGATTGTTGAGCTTTGTCACGGTCGTATCCCATAATTACATATAAGTCGGTGGCATAATTGACAAATTTGTTACGAATCTCTTTTGATTTTTCATCCATATCTACGTAGAAGTTACGGTCAGGCATACTTAAACCGCCTTGAGTAACATAGACCTGATACTTACTGCTATTCTTATCGTCCTGCGTTACATAAAAACTGAACAGCGGGGATGATGATATTTTGTGGATGTATGATGTTTCTGAAGCGATATCGTTTAAATCTTTAATATCATCAATTTTTGCAAGATCGTCCTTCAAGTCGTTAATGCCGTTTTTATTTAGCGACACACTGTCCATACCCGAAAAATAGAAATCGCCTATTTTTTGTTTATTGCTTCCCGGTTGTGCTTCTTTTGATGCAGCTGATTTGCAAATATCCAGAACTTGCGCATTAATGGTATCCTGGATCAATTGAAAGATGCCATTGTTTTGCTCACTGGCGGGAATGGGGTGATGCTTAAACCACTTCCCGTTGGCATATTCAAAAAAATCATCTTGTGGCCTGACATTATAGTCTATATGCGATACAAGAGGATCAACATGTTTTGTCGTTAAATGCTTAGCCGCTTTTGCTGACAACGTTGTGGCAACAGCAATTAACACAACACTGCCACAGACAACATCAAATAAATACTTTTTTTTCATACGACTTTTGATTTTATTGTAAATAATAATTATACTTTTCGAAAGTCAGAAATTTAAAAGGTTAATTCCCCTAATTGTGGATAATCATAATACCATTCTTTCACAAAAACATCTGGCAATCATTCGTCAGTAGAAGAAACAAAAAATCATAAGAAAGCCTCTCTATCCTGATCAGGAAAGAGGGGCTTTCTAATTTTATCTTACAAATGCGATATAAAAGCGCAAATTTTGTCAGTCCTTGGGTTCACAATGAAGAGCCGGAGCGAGCTCTTTGGCACATTCATCATTGATGAATTGAGTAAACTCTTCCTTAGTCATCATAGACTGTTCACCACCCCCTTGTTTACGGATAGACAACTTACCACCATTGGCTTCCTTCTCACCGATAATGACCATAAGCGGGATACGTTTCACTTCATTATCACGAATCTTACGCCCTATTTTTTCATTACGATCATCGATGACAGAACGGACTCCAAAAGTATCAAAATACTTACGAAGTTGAGCAGCAAAGTCATTGTACTTCTCTGAAATTGGCAGAATAGACACCTGATCTGGAGTCAGCCACAATGGGAAATGACCTGCTGTATGCTCAATAAGTACACCAACGAAACGTTCTATAGAACCGAACGGAGCACGGTGGAGCATAACTGGGCACTTCTTCTGATTGTCATCATCCGTATATTCAAGTTTGAAACGTGCAGGCAGATTATAATCCACCTGAATGGTCCCCAGTTGCCAGCGACGGCCCAAAGCATCCTTTACCATAAAATCAAGTTTAGGGCCATAGAACGCTGCTTCACCGTAAGCGACATGTGCTTTCAATCCTTTTTCTTCCACAGCCTCAACGATAGCCTGCTCACTCTCTTCCCAGACTTCGTCTGAACCAATATATTTAGTATGATTCTTTGGATCTCGCAAAGAAATCTGAGCCTCGTAATCATTAAGTCCGAAGATTTTGAAAACCGTCAGAATGATATCCATCACACGAAGGAATTCATTTTTGACCTGACTCGGCTTCAAGAATATATGTGCATCATCCTGAGTAAAGCAACGAACACGAGTCAACCCATGAAGCTCTCCGCTCTTCTCATAACGATATACTGTACCAAATTCTGCAATACGCAGAGGAAGATCCTTGTATGAACGGGGTTTCCAGGCAAACACTTCACAGTGATGAGGACAGTTCATCGGTTTCAGCATATACTCTTCTCCTTCTTCCGGAGTATGAATAGGTTGAAAACTATCTTTACCGTAATGTGCATAATGACCAGAAGTAACATACAGGTTTTTGGAACCTATATTCGGGGTAATCACTTCTTGATAACCAAACTTTTTCTGAATCTGGCGGAGCATATCCTGTAGACGAAGTCGCAATTCGGTTCCTTTCGGAAGCCACATCGGTAAACCTTTTCCTACACGGTCTGAGAAAAAGAAAAGTTCCATTTCCTTTCCTATCTTACGATGATCACGCTTCTTGGCTTCCTCAAGCATCACCAGATAATCATCCAGCATCTTCTTTTTCGGGAAAGTGATACCATAAATACGAGTCATCTGTTCACGCTTGGCATCGCCGCGCCAGAAAGCACCGGCAACACTTGTAATTTTAACAGACTTGATTGAACCTGTTGACATCAAGTGCGGTCCTTTACAGAGATCCGTAAAATTCCCTTGTGTATAAAGAGTGATCGTACCATCTTTCAAATCCTGGTCAATGTGCTCTACTTTATATTTCTGACCATGGTCTTTAAAGAATTTCAAAGCCTCGGATTTAGAAATATCCTTGCGCACGAGTGGTTCGTTTTTCTTAGCCAGATCCTTCATTTTAGCCTCAATCTTGGGGAAATCATTCTCCGAAATTGAAATTCCTTTCGGTGGCATTACATCATAGAAGAAGCCATTCTCCACAGCCGGTCCGAAACCAAACTGTATACCGGGATAAAGTTCCTGTAAAGCTTCTGCCAGCAAATGGGCGGAAGTGTGCCAGAATGTACGTTTGCCTTCATCATCGTCAAACTTATAAAGAACGACATCAGCATCCGACATAATGGGACGATTCAACTCTACTGTTTCACCATTTACACCGCAACAAACAACGTTGCGAGCGAGAGCCGGTGAAATGCTCTCGGCGATTTGATAACCCGTAACGCCCTGTTCAAATTCATGTACAGAACTATCGGGCAAAGTAATTTTTACCATAACAAATAGTATTTTTATTTAACTTGCTACAAAAGTAATACTTCTTTTTGAAAATAATGCGTATAAAACGTTATTTCTTGGTCTCATATTTCTTTATAACAGAATAAGCATCATAAAGGCCTAATTCACCTGCTTTGCTGAGATCATTTATTCCTGTTGCTTTATTGTCACTGAGAATACGAGCCAGTCCCCTATTGTACCAAGCTTCGGCCAAACGAGGGTCAATTTGAATGGCACGTGTATAATCATCTATTGCCTGACTATATTCCTTATGGTCTGCATGGAAATTGCCACGATTATAAAACAAATAAGCATTATTAGGACTTAACCTGATCGCATCATCAAAATCCGCACGCATTCTGTTCAAAGAAAGGGCTACGTCACTCCCCTGACTTTGATTGACCGCATTCAAACGAGACTGGCAAACAGCACGCTGCCAATAAGCCAAAGCATTCTGATCATCAATCTGAATATAAGCAGTAAGATCATTATCAGCCTCTTCAAAGTCTTGAAGGACAGAATAAGCCACTGCACGTTCAAACAGCAAACTCTTCATCTTCTGCACATCCTTCGTTTCAGAAATCTGTTTCGAAAGTTGATCAACATAGTTGAAGAAGGCCAGAGACTTTTCGTCAGTAAGTTGTCCCTTACTACAATTCAAATAGATCGGATATTTTGGATTGACTTTATGATTAAATTTCTCTATATTCTCATCAAAAGCCTGATAAGTATTAATTCCATTATTATACTCTACAAGGGACATCGTATACATCGGCAGGAAATTGTCCGTAACCGTACGATCCTGGACTTTTCCACGATAGACACTCTTATACTTGTAATCCTCTGTATGTACGGCTGCTTGCTCATCAGGTACAACAATCCGATTATATTTATTGATATCAAATTCAGAACGCTTACGAACCAATTTGCGTGTTTTCTGACTCCATCTGGGCTGGACACCGATAGTCTTATTCATCTGCGCCTTAAAGATACGGAATTCGTCCAACTCAGCCTTACCTGCCATGCCTATTTTTCGATAACAGCGGGCACGATAAGCCAAACCTGTCCAGAAATTCGGAAATTGACCAATAACAGTAGTATAATCACGGATAGCTTCCCGGATATGCCCGGTTTTCTCCAATAAAATAGCACGATTAAAAAGAGCAAGTGGATTCTTCGGTTCCATATTGACAACAAAGTCAAAATCGGTAATCGCGCGGTTATTATCGCCCAAGTTTACACGCAGCAATCCTCGATTATAATGTGCGAGGAAGTTATTCGGATCATATTCAATAGCAAGGTCATAATCACTCAATGCACCCCGGAGATTATTATAGTTCAAACGTGCTAGGGCACGATTCAGATAATCATCCACAGCTTTAGGCTCAAAATGGATTGCTTTAGTAAGAAAGTTATCAGCATCCTTCCATTGATGCCGGTTCATGCTAATCAAGCCTCGCGTGCGCCACGCCCCCACATTATAGGGATCATAGGTCAGACTCTTGTCGAGCATCTTTGCGGCTTCTGTAGTATCTTTCTGAATAAGACAGACTTCTGCCTTCAGGGAAAAGGCATTAGCGAAATCTTTCCATTTTGAGATAATTGTGTCGAGTTGGTCTTGAGTCCCGGCATAATCTTTCTCTTGAAAATGGCAAAGAGCTCTGTTAAACCAATAATTCTGATTCCTTGGATCTATACGGATAGCCTCATTATAATCACTGATAGCTTCCTTAAACTTGTTTTGTCTGATCCGGCAAATTGCCCTGAGATCATACATCTCATTATAATAAGGATTCAGATTGATGGCCTGCCCCACATCCTTCTCTGCTCCGACAAAATCGTCAAGATTATATTTTGCGACAGCGCGAAGGTACCAAGGCTCATAAAGATAAGGCTTAGAGTTGATAGCCAAATTGAAATACTGGATAGAAAGTACATAGTCTTCATAATACAAAGCACTACGTCCAGCCGAAATAAGTCGATCCACCCTAAACTGCGCATGAACCGACAGCACTCCGAAAAACATCATCAGGAAAACACAGACCTTTTTCACAAACAATAAAATTTAGGATATATAATTGGAATCTTATCTACTTTATCAGAATATGGATAACAGAACTATCTCTATATCAGCCAGAATTCTCACTATCAAATTCCCTCAACCTTCACCCTCTTCTTTATCATTATTAGAAACAA
>JAQWBH010000280.1 GCA_028707405.1 Parabacteroides sp.
CATCTTCTCGTTTTACGTTTGAGTAAAAACGAAATACCGGGGAGTTCTCAATATATACACCATTTGCATCGATGAACAAAGTGTATCGGCCATTATTAGCTAAGTATAGATCTTTGGTAACTTCTACGGCATCATAATATTCCGGTTCGGTTAAGTGATTCCCGTTCTCGTCCGTGAATCTGTACTTAATCATGTTCCATCCGGAGGTTCCGTATTGTGGCCATAAATCTATAGGTTCCGATGTTAAATATCGATATTCACCTGCTCGTAAAATGATCTCTTCCGGAGGGATGATATATTCACCGTCCGCATTAATTAACCCGAAAACACCTTCACCCAACATACCGTATTGGTCGATTTCTATCGGGGCGGGAACGCGTACAATACCTCTGTTTCCGACAAAGTCTTCTGCATGTAAAGATTGAGGTTTGATAATAACTTTTGGATGTGCAGATGTCGGTCATAAGTTTTACGCTGGTGGAAATATCGTTTTTTCAGGTTCACGACATTGATGTGAGCTCTATTTTCGTGTCATACGGTTATTTTTTATCAAATTTCATTCTTTCACACTAGCCTCTAAGAGATAATGTAAAAATATTTTGTAAATAATGAAATAATGAAATTGTTGATGCTCAAAAATTTGCCATTGACAAATAATACAAATTAAAATACAATATATGTATAAGTGGCAAATTAAACAAAATTAAATGTATTATAGTGACATAGATAAGGGAAGGAATTGTGGAAATGACAAGGAGGTCAACGTGAAAAAGTCGAAAAAGATTATCGGATTAATTGTTGTGCTATTATTGGCGATATCAACTGTCGCATATGCAGGTACATATAATTATGCAAATACTACAGCAACGGTAACATTATATGACCCAACATCTTGCGAAACTACTATATCTTCATCCCATGGATATGTTGATAGTATAAGAACCTCTGCATACACATCCCTGAGAGACAAAGATGGCAAAACATTAGCGGTTGGTGCTGATAGCGGAGAATCATATGCATCAGCTACGGCATATTACAGTGGAGGAGGAGGGAAATCGGCATACGGCTCGTGGAATCTATATATAGATGGTGCTCTAGTTTGGAGTTCTACCGGCTCTGATTAATTAAAAACTAACCTTGCCTTGTTTATGTCACTTTTCTTGAGGTTTATCGTATCTTCTGATTAGGAGGTTTATTATCTATGTACCGAAGATGTTTGTTAGTTGGAATTGTGGTTTCTTTAATGGTAGCCTTAGTCTCTTGTTCGCGGGAAATTGAACCCCATCCTATAAGTAGGGCATCGAATGTGAATCCAATAGAATACATTGTGAGTGAATATGGAATAGACACAGGGATAATATGCGGTTTATATGATCAAGAAGGAATCTTAATAAAAAGTATTGTTAATGGTGATGAAGATATAAGCTTTTATGTTAACATATATAATGCCTACCAATATGACGATACATTCGCATTGTTTTTAATGAATAATGGGATCGTGCAATCATCGTATTTTGACAATACGAGAAAGTATGTTCATTATTTTAATCTTGAAAGTAGGCAGAGTAAAGAAATAAACATAACATATAAACTACATGAAAATGAGGTTTCGTCAGATGAACTATATGTTATTATTGTTTATAATTTATCAAAGCAACATATACGTTATCCTTACACGTCCATTGCCTGTTCAGTCGAGCTAAATATAAATGGCGATAATGATAATTTAAATCTTATTATACATGAACATAATGAAGGTATTGCGGATGATCATTATGATGGTAATTTTCCAATAGTCGAATTTACACACAACCCATCCGATAAGGATAAAAGTGAAGGGATACTTGATATAAGGTCACCTAGCGGGCAATTTATGATTACTGGGCTTATCGGCAGCGAAGTTATAAAGTTTGATGATGCAGGGTATTATTGCTGGAAATCTAGGTATCCCGTTAAGTTTTTACAAATGTTCCACATAACAAATACAGATGATTCCCTAATAATAATGTTAACAGATATGAATAAGGGAAAGGAACCGGTATGCATACTCAAGGGCAACATAAATTTATACCAAAATTAAAAATGTGGGTCCTGTTTTTCATAACATGGCTCTTGGTCTTAGTGCCTGCCTGTGGGTCTGACGGCAGCAAACCGGACGCTACAGAAAACAACGGATTTGACATGGGAAACCCCTTTGAAGAAAACTACATTGTCCATTGGTTGACCGGAAGCGACCAATCGATAGACTACGAGGGAAACAGATACGACGAATTATTGTTAGAGGAAATTTTCAATGTGGACATTCGCATATGGCGATTGAGTCCCGAGGATCGTTATATTTTCAAGATGTACTTGGAATCCGGAAACCTACCGGATGTCGGGTTTTACGGGAGTTTGGCCAGCATCGATACGAGCTATAGCAAAGAAGATTTACACAATAAAGGATTCATTCAACCCGTACCTATGAACGCATTGAAAACCCACATGCCGAGTTTGTACCGAATTTATGAAAACAATACTCAATACTATACATATTGCCAAGCGGATGAAAAGATTATATACAGTTTGCCCATTATTGCAGTGAACCATATGATCCCGCGCTACGTTAACCTTTTTAATTATGATTGGCTGTTGAATATCGGTTTTCAATTCGACAATCTGTTGGAATGCCGTTTTCCACAAACACCGGAGTATGAATCGTATGAAGGGAAACTGTATTTTGCATCCAACAAATTATCAATAGATGAATTTACCGACATTCTGCGCAAATTCACGTACGATGACCCTGATGGAAATGGTGAAGACGATACCTATGGCCTGTACAAGGATACCTATTCAAACATCATAGTGCAGTTATTCGGCCAAATCGCTTATATGATCAATTATGATGAGGAATTGGATCGGTGCATCCCGTATTTTGCAGACAGGAAACAAAAGGACCTGATCGTGTGGGAAGCGGAAGCAATCAAAGAAGGCTTTGTCGTTGCACGTGGTATAAATTCGCAAAACAAGCCTCCCGTGACTTCTCAACAATATGGCTATGTCAATGTGCCACTAGCAACTGTCTTTACAAATATAGCAAGAACATCGACTTTACCGGTGGTTTTTAATCGTGAAGTCGTAACAACAATCCCATCCGAATTTGACCCTGTTCTTCCTAAAGGCGATGCTCGGTATGTGATCATGCCGGTTCCGGGTGAAAAAGGTGGTTTTGCGGCTTATGACTACAGTTTGTACGTAAAGGGCAATGAATATGTCTTTGCCAGGATGGAACAAGATAAAATGGATCGGATTCTGTCTATGTTGGAATATGCTTTCTTCGGGGAAAACAATTTCTTCTTTCTATACGGAAAGGAAAATGTCCATTTCATATGGTCCGGAGAACCGTATGCGAGTGTGCCTGTGATGAAAGACCCTAGAACTTTAGACGAACCCTATAGAGCCGAAACGCTGATGGGGCAGCTTGGAAATATCTATTTCCGCATGGATCCGTTTTATCTTTTTAATTATGAATCGTCTATCGTGAATTTTTACCGATATTTTTTTAACTATTATACATATGAAGACTTATTCATCGCTCCATACAAATACTTCGCTCCATCTGCTTTGACCAACGACCCGTTCGATGGGAATAAAAACGCTTATTATAATTTAATAAGCCCGTTGAACAGCCTGAAAAACGAAGTGATGAACGGATATGTAACGGACATTGAACAGGCTTTCGATCAATACCTGACCTTACTGTATCAAGACAGGGATTTTCAAAAACTGCTTGAATATATCAATGACGATCGTTTTGTCCGATACAAAGGGTCCATAGTCATAGATGAGAATGAAAATAGAGGTACGGGGGGTTAGCGGTACGATTACTTTAAAATAGTGTTACCAACAATTCGGGCGAAATGGAGTTTATTATGAGCAAAAGATTTTTAACCTTAGTTTGCATCGCATTTTTTATTTTTTTCAATGCATGCAGTGGTGTAATCGGAAACGATAAAGCGTCGCTTAGCGAAACAACCGTATTCGATGTCGATGAATCCTTAATCGAAGACTTTGTAAAACTGACATTTATATTAGTCGGCGGCACTAAAAACTTTATGAATCAAGACTATTTCGACGATGAAAAAATAGCGCCTCCTTTGGATTTAATCAACGAGAAGTTGTTGGTCGAATTGAATACGCAAATTGAATTCCAGTGGATATACCAAGGGGAGAACCATTCCTATCAAAACGCAATATATGAGTTGTATCAGTCAGGTATCCCTTTTGATGTGTTTGCCTATCATGATATAACACCTTTTATCGAAAACGGTATTGCAAAGGACATTACAGACCATATGAAAAGTCTCCGATACATAAAAATGTTTTTTGATGAAAATGAATTAGAAAATAGCCCTTACATTGCGCAAGATAAGAGGATCTATGCCATACCTGCAATTTATGATCAGAGGAACCTTGTTCCTTTCATGTCTGATATGTTGACCCCAGTTTTAATACCGCAATCCGATGAACGGTATTTTTCCACCCATCCAATGTCCGTTCGGGACGACTTGTTGCATTATGTGTCTTGCATCAATGAAAAGGAAACCGAAGCAACGGGTTTCTCCGGCCATATACGTGCATACCTGCAGGCGTTCCTGCCGGAAACAACCTATCTGCACCATACATACGGCGCTATTTTTTCATTGGATCAAGACATGAACGTGACATGGCTTTGCGACACACCGTATTTATCCGACTTGATACATGAATATTACGATTGCTTCCGCTTGGGTGAAAGCCCCGTTTCACCTTCGGGCTATGCTGAAATATCGTACAGTGCGGAAATATTCGACCCGCTATACAGGAAACCAAATGATGCGAACAAACTTTTTGATAAAGGGTTTGACTTTACATTTGTTACCATAGATTGCGGGCACACACCGATTAAAAGGTTCCCAGGGTATTCAGGGCAAAACTATGAAACCGGAATAAACGGAGATATGGTTATATACGGTAAGGCCGTCGATGATTTGATGATCATACCTGACACATGTAAAAATCCCGAAAGGGTCATGTTGTTTCTGGATTGGCTTTATTCCGATAGCGAACACTACAACTTGTTTCGCTACGGGCAAGAAAACGTAAATTATTACAAAGATGAAAAAGGTCGGATCTATGTGGATTTGTCTAACAACATACTTTACAAATGGAAAGGGTTTTCTTTTTTCGTCAATCCATATATGGACAATTTCAACATACCCGGGCATACCCTTGATGATATTCTAAAGAAAAGGCAGTATACGTCGATACAAAAACAGGTATTGTCTAACGAGAAGCCGTTTACAAGGCCGCTCGAAGAGGAACTGTTGGATTTCCAAAACATCATGCTCCAGTATTTAACGGAATACAACAAACTGCTGGAGGATATCGACCGTACGAGAAATATTGATGAGGCACTCAGGGTATATCAGGGTAAATTTAGTGATAAAGATAGAGAATTTATTGAGGATTTTGTTAAACGATACAGCTTTTTTTACACGGAGCATTATGCCGTGTCTTTTAAAGATAACCATGAGGGATGAACCATTATGGGAGTGGAAAGGGATCAGTCATAATGGAATAAGAAATTCGTGTAGATGGAAATAACCTCCATGTAGGAAGTTAAGGAATGGCAGAATCGCTCGCTTGAAACATTTACCCGATAATCTGTTTCGATGGCATCCTATTTAAAAGCTGCAAAGATAACCAGATAATAAAAAGTGCGTGTACACGGTGTGTGGAATCGATATGGAGGGGCAGAAAGACAACTGGAGACACGGATAAAAGCGTAGGTAGAAGGGGAGTGATGTTCAATAAACCAACCTGCTTGATCTCTCCAAGCGGCTGCGGAGTGAGTGGGATGCATGCTTCTTACAACAACAACACCCTCTGCTCGCCAAACGGTATCCGGAATGATACCGTTGATTGATTTAAAATTTGTTCTTGCACTGGATGAACCAATACGGATGCCATGACATCCGGAAAACAAAAAGGTAACAAAAGCAAGTATTATTATGATTTGAGTTTCGCACCTTGAAAAACCAATAGAAATCAAGCCAAACAAATTATAAGAAAAGGTTTAAAAGCCGCACAGACACTGGGTTTCGTGGTATAATAGGTTTGTGTACAAATCAACCAAAAACGAGGTGCTATTGTGCGGCAAGATATAAACGAAGTAAAAAAGGTGCTTGATAAATACGGTTATTCAATTAACAACATTATATGTGATGTTATGAAAATTTTCAAGTTTAAAACGATTTGTTGGAAAACCGGGATGGTTAAAAATGATGGCTATAGCGCATCAGAAATAATT
>JAQWBH010000281.1 GCA_028707405.1 Parabacteroides sp.
TTTCCTCCCTTCAAGTCTCGCAGCTTAAAGGGTATTCGATTTTAGGGGTGCCTGCAATGGAGTTTTTCCATTTTATGCATGGTTTCTTAAGTTCCGGAATGCTCGGTTTTTATTGTACCAAAAACATGTGGATTTCGCCGAATACAGGAATATATCCGATGAGGATTTCAGGATCATGATCAACAATGCGCTTTGCGATTTTCTTGGTATCGGCGAGCCTAATTTGATTTAGCTCACGTCAGGCCCGCTTTGACGCTTACGTATATTTTTAACAATGGGGGTTAAATAAAAAACCCTGAAGCCATTGGTTTCAGGGACATTTTTGTGGTTGCGGGGCAAGGATTTGAACCTTGGACCTTTGGGTTATGAGTTGAAATTTTAACGTTTAGCGGCATTTTTCAATATTAAATATCATTGATTTTCATACTCTTTTTTGCTCTTGTCGGAGCAACATCACACAGCACTTTTTAACACCTTTATACAGAGTAGTTGAATTATTGTTGAATTACGTTCGATAACAATAAGCTGTCTAAAATAAATTCTTCGGTACCGACTTTTATTTGTCTAACTCTGCTATCAGACATTCTTTTATATCGGTAATGTGCTGACGAAAATAATTTGGTTTCGAGTTCTCATAAGACAAAATTCTTTTTAATTTCCTATTTAATTCACTAAGCAAATTGGGGTTTTTAATTATGTAATGGTTATTATCGTAATTTAAATATTGGCGTTCGATATAATTATCTGTTATTGGTATAACATCACTAACGAAGAATATAGACTTGCAAGTAGTTCTTCCTAAATGATAAAAACAAGATCGCAAATCATGATCTTCATAATTCAAATATTTTTGTATCCTTGTTTGTGCGGCGTTTTCCCTATGATCCCACTTTCCAACTGGTATAGCCCAGTATAAATCATTGTGCTCGGATGATCTTATTAGACAAACAATTGGGCGTTCTTTTGAGTCATTCCACTCCCCACCATTAGACTTAATTGTTTCATATAATGCTTCTTTTCCAAAATAGATTGCATTCGTTATCATATGTATACTCCATAAAGAAATAGAGTCCATACGGACTCTATTCTAACAATGTTTCTTTGCCGTACATTGTGAAACGTGTTTGAAACTGCAATGTTAATGATGTACATTGCGAAACATATTTGTATCTACAATGTTTCTTTGCCGTACATTGTGAAACGTAAACACTTGCGTGTCTATAACTAGTATATCCTAAAAGTAAACTTTTAGTTACATAAAGTCTATCACATTTTAACTATAAGTCAACAATTTTGCCAAAATAATTAAAACTAATTTGCCAGGTTAAATGTATTGTTACCCGTAAGCGATTCCCTTAATCAGTAAAGTTTCTAAAGAAACATGCAAGTTTTTTAGTGCTTCCTGGATATACCGCTCTTTTTACATATCGACATTTCCTAATAATACTTTATTCCATTTTCCCAAACTAGTAAAAACTAAGTTCTGAATGCATTATATCATTTTACACGTCTTAAAACTACATCAGCAATACACTCTGAAGCCTCTTCACTTGCCTGCTTCATTAGCTCGGCGTAGATGTCCGTAGTAGTTGAAACCTTTTCATGTCCAAGTGTTTTTGATACGGTAACAATATCAATCCCCTTTGAAATCAAAATGCTTGCAAAAGTATGTCTGAAAGCATGGGGGTTGATATGCGGTAAATCGTGCCTTATCGCAAACTTATTAAGCCAATCAGTCGCGCTGTCGGGGTGCATTGGTTCACCGGTTTCCTGGACAAATACAAAGTTGCTCCCCTTCCACTTCTCGCCGGATTGCCAGCGATCCCCATTCAAAAGACGCTGTTCCTTAAATTGAACCTGATATTGCCTCAATAAATCCATCACCTCTTGGGACAGCTTAATCAATCTAGTCTTTCCCGTTTTCGTGGTTTCCTCATATATGCTTCTTTCGGCAGAATAGAGTAGATTGTTTTCAATCTTGATCTGATTGTTCTTGAAATCAACGCTACTCCATTTAAGACCTAATAACTCCCCCCTCCGGCAGCCGGTAAGCATCAGCATATAAGTCATTGTTCTCCATTTTAACGGCTCCCCTTCCAAACATTCAATGATCTTTTCTACTTCGTCGATCTGGAAATGGTTTGCCTCTGACTTTTTAATTTTCGGCGGTGTCGCTTTGCTTGCCGGGTTGTACGGAATAAGCATTTCTTTTTCTGCGTGCGTCATAACGGTTGAAATAAATCTGTGGTGTTCCATAATAGTCTTGTTTGATAAGGTTCCCCCTGTTTTTAGGTTCATGTTATCTTTCGCCAATTCTTCATATAGCTTGTTTAAATGCTGCGGCCTAATATCCCCGATCTTAATATGTCCGATGCCCTGATTTACTCTGACTAAAAGACTTTTATATCTCTTAATGGTGCTATGCTTCACGCCGGATCGTTCTTTCAATGCAATCACATATTCAGCATATACAGCAAATGTCTGCTTGCTGTCAGGCGCAGTTCCTTCCTTGCATTGCTTCTCAAATATAACGGCCTGTTTGCTTGCCTCTTTTTTCGCTCTGCCCTCTGTCCAACCCTCCGGCACTTCGAAGGTAGTGGAGAAAGGCTTTAGCTGCTTGCCCTGGGAGTCTCTTCCCCTGTGTACTCTGATAGAGAATGATATTAGTTTACCGTCTTTATTGCGACGCTCCTGAATGTTTGCCATTTTTTCAACACTCCTTTATACCCCTTTACTCTAAAACAGGCTTTCTTTTAGATTGAAAAGCCTACAATATCCCAAGGCTTTTTTCTAAGCGTTCAATATTTGGAATAAATTGATCGTCAATATTGTCATATAACAAATTAAGAAAGAACTGACTCAATGCCTCTTCTTCTGAAATCAACTCTACTATCTCAATGCCGTCAAGTGTCTTATTAACGATGGCTTCGACTAACTTACCAAATTGTTCTTCTAATGTCCTTATGCGTGAACGATAAGATTCTGCGGGGGAGGTGGGAACTAGAGCTTTTGTCGCAATATCTTGATACTGCTTGTAAGTAAACTCTATTGATCCTTTTTCATAAATCTCATTTATAACTTTTTCTTTGATTTTTATGAATCTTGCGTAATTTATCCCTTTTATCAGATTATAATAATCTGCAGATCCCAGTAATTCATTAGAAATATCTAAAGTCTTGCTAAACCAATCAATACTATTAGCCTTCAATTTATATAGATTTTCTATCTGCCTATCGCTGAGGCCAGTCTTTTCGTGGATATCAATGTTTTCAGCTCTAATGCCCCGTAATAACTCATCACAAGTAATATCAAACGCATTTGCTATTTTTAAAATGTTAGTTGCAGTTGGCTCGGATTTTGCCTTGCAATATGCAGAAATCGATCCTGGAGAAATGTCCGAAACAGACGAGAGCCAGTCTTGTGTTTTATTTCTATCTCTCAATAACTTATTTAATCCTACAGCAATATCATATCGCATTTTATTGCCATTAGCGTTTTCTTTGAGTTTTCCCAATTCCCATTTATCAAGTTCCTTGTCAATCGTATATACTCTTTTTCCCATTTCAACACCTTCATAATTCTGAATTATTTTATTAAGTATTCAGAATAAAAAATTTCCCTGAATACTTATCTTTTTGTTGCTATTTATTTTATACTGCAATTAGGATGCTGAATATGAATAATAAATATTCAGTATCCTAATTATAGCCTATTACAAGAGAAATGCAATAGGTAAGATAAAAATAAATTTCAAAAGGAGGCATAAGAATGAAAAAAACAATCAATCAACTGGCAGCAGAAGAGCGACGCAAATACCACAGACAGTGGCGAGCGGCTAACAAGGACAAAGTTAAAAGGCACAATGATACCTACTGGAAACGCAGAGCAGAAAAGAATTTAACGAACAGGGGGTATGATTAATGGCTTTTACCAAGATCGCAACTATCAACAAAACCTTTGAACGCTGCCAAGCGGAAAATATCGGGATTAGTAAACACCTTATAAGGCAACTGGCTTCTTCAGGGCAGATACCGTCAATCATGGCAGGAAAAACACGGCTTATAAATTACGATCTGTTACTTGATTTTCTTAATAATGGTACCGTCCAGACTCCGCAGTCGGAAACAGCCGGACATATAAAACCAATACCAAAAAGAATATTGATAATGAAATGAGGTGTAGAGGTGCAGAACAATGCCAAAAAGACCTAAATACGAAAAGAAAATGTTTGAAAGCACCGGCTCCAGTAACGATGTATCCGCGAACATATACTATAGCATGATGACATCTCTTGCATATCAGGAATTAACTCCAAAGCAAAGAGACTTATACACTCATTGTAAATTGCAGTATTACAGAATATCAGCCAAGCAAAGGCCGGAAGCAGAGGACCAGACACAATTCTATTTCAATAAGTATCTATGGCATGGTACATATAAGCTTTATAACAAAGGCAACGAAAAAAGCTTTTACAAGGATATGGATGCGCTCATAGATAGAGGCTTTATCAGGTGCGTCTCTTCCGGCAAGATATCAAGAACAAAAAGCGTTTACCAGTTTAGTCATAAATGGCAAGATTACGGAACAGACCGCTTTCATATTTTGCCTAATGAAAGAACAATGAGCCGTAAAGGCAGAACGTAAAGGGGTATATGGTAATATTTATAAAATCTATATCATAATTGATACAGTGCAAGGATAAAAAAACGGGATACGGTTATATCAGAATTAATACAGTGAATAAGCGAAAATAAGGCTTACACTATATCAAAAGTGATACAAGATAGGTGGTTACATTATATCAAAATTGATACAGCCAAATAAAAATCATAATGACAAGGTTAATTAATTATTTCCCACTATAACAAAGACAAGGAGATAGATATATGAGCAAATATAAATTATCATTATTAGAGCAAGAAACAATAATCCTCTTCAACCGCCAAGAGACAGTGGCTGATGTATTCACCCATGAGCCCAGTCTTAAAAAGAAGCTGGACAATCTATGCAAGATCTCTCCCGATGTATTTGTGAAAAGGGAGGATAACGGAGTCGGGGGCATTACATACACCCTCCCGAAAAAGCTAATTAGCATTAGAGCGCCGAGAGAAAAGAAAGCTCTATCAGAAGAGCAGAAAAAAGCTTTAAGAAAGCAGCTGACTAAAAACATATCAAAGTAGGCCTCACCAGACACGCGAGAAGGTAAAAAATCCTTGTATAACACATTAAATATTAAGACGAAATCAAAAAGTGGTACTCTTGTATCATTCGATTAAATCCATATTAAAAAAAACGATTAAACAAGAAACTGAGAAGTATAATAAAAATATAAAGGTTGGGCAGCATGCTTGACCTTTTTTATGACTGTAAATTCTTGTCGTTTTGTTGTGTTTGATTATCTATTATTATATAATTTACATAATGTTTGGAAAATAGTATTTCGTGGCGGTTGGCCACAAACGCATGATAGTGATTCTCTAATTTTGAAAGTGAGGTTACATGAATGAATAAGCAGCAATTAGCAACAAAAATATGGGAATCTGCAAATAAGATGCGTTCTAAAATAGAGGCTAACGAATACAAGGATTACATTCTTGGCTTTATCTTCTATAAATTCCTGTCGGATAAAGAAGTCCGCTTCATGCAAAGCAAAGGCGCTACAGCCGAGGACATCAAGCACTTAAGTGAAGAGGATACTGAAACGGTCAAGTACATCCAAGGCAATATCGGCTATTTCATCGCCTATAAAGATCTGCTTTCAACTTGGCTGTTAATGGGCAAGGATTTTGATGTTTCCAATGTGCGAGATGCGCTTTCTGCATTCAACCGCCTAATTGGCAGCAATTATAAAAAAGTCTTTGCCAACATTTTTGAGACTCTTCAAACAGGTTTATCCAAGCTGGGTGAAAGCTCAGGATCACAGACGAAAGCCGTCAGCGATCTCATACAGCTGATAAAAGATATCCCGATGGATGGCAAACAGGACTATGACGTTTTAGGATTCATTTACGAATATCTCATTTCCAACTTTGCAGCAAACGCAGGCAAGAAAGCCGGCGAATTCTACACTCCACATGAAGTATCACTTTTAATGAGCGAAATCGTAGCGGATCACCTGAAAGATCGTAAGGAAATCCAGATCTACGATCCGACCAGCGGCTCGGGCAGCCTGCTCATTAATATCGGGCGCAGCGTTGCGAAGCATATCAATGATGAGGACAACATCAAATACTACGCCCAAGAGCTGAAACAAAACACCTACAACCTTACCCGTATGAATCTGATCATGCGTGGTATTTTGCCATCAAACATCACAACTCGCAACG
>JAQWBH010000282.1 GCA_028707405.1 Parabacteroides sp.
ATAATTACCATTTTTGCAAAACCGGATATTCTACCCCGACTCGATTTTTCCAAATCGATACCGGTCGAATGCCGCACGATGGTGGTTATTCCAACCATAATTTCGAATGAAGAGAATGTTGATAGTCTAATTTCCCAATTGGAACTTCATTATCTGTCGAATAGAAATACCAATCTTTATTTTGGATTATTGACAGACTTTCCGGATGCTCCTAAAGAGAAAGAGGCCTCCGATGATCTTTTGCTCAATCTGGCACGTTTGGGAATTGAAAATCTCAATAAAAAGTATAAGATTGATAACGGCACTCTGTTCTATCTGTTTCATCGCCCTCGTCAATGGAATCCGAAAGAAAAAACGTGGATGGGATATGAGCGGAAAAGGGGTAAGCTAATGGAATTTAATTCGCTACTAAGAGGCAAGGAAAACAATTGCTTCTCACACATTGAAGGAGACAGGTCTATATTGCCGAGCTTTAAGTATGTGATAACCTTAGATGCAGACACACAATTGTCTCCCGAAACTGCTCATAAGCTGATAGGAACAATGGCTCACCCACTGAATCGCGCAGAACTTGATGTGAAACGAAATGTTGTAGTCAGGGGTTATGGTATTCTGCAACCTCGTGTTTCGTCCAATCTTGTCAGCAGTCAATGTTCCCTTTTCTCACGCTTGTTTACAGGCGATTCGGGTATTGATATTTACACCCGAACTGTATCCGATGTCTATCAGGATGTGTTTCACGAAGGTTCTTATATGGGTAAAGGTATTTATGATGTAGATACTTTTGAAACCAGCTTAAACAACCGTTTTCCTGAGAACAAAATACTTAGCCACGATTTGTTGGAATCATCCTATATACGCTCAGGACTTGTTAGTGATATAGAAGTATCCGAATCATTTCCTCCGGGTTATAATATGGATGCAAACCGTCGTTTTCGTTGGATACGGGGCGATTGGCAAATCTTACAATGGGTACTGCCTTGCGTCCCTAATTCGGGTAAAGGTTTTTCCAAAAATTCTATTTCGAGTTTAAGCAAATGGAAAATACTTGATAATTTACGCCGAAGTATAGTCTCACCTGCAACATTGTTATTTTTGATCGGATTTGCCATATTGTTCCCTCAAAAACTTTGGTCAGGTCTATTGTTGATACTTCTCATTACCGTTCTACCTTTTGTATTGGAGAATACAACCAACTCTTTACGCAAAGCAAAAGACCAATCGTGGAAACTCCATTTATGGGAGGTCTTAGGAAAAAGCATGTATCAATTCAAACAGGTTCTATTTGCGTTAGTTGTTCTCCCATATGAAGCCTATCTATGTGTAAAAGCAATTATTGTTACTCTTTGGCGATTAATTATCTCTCATAAACATCTGATGCAATGGCAGACCTCTGCCGATGTAAAGAAAAAAGCAGTTAATACGCTATCGGGATTCTATAACAGAATGTGGTTTTCTCCTGTAATGGCTATTCTATGCGGAATATCGTTAGGTATATACAACCCAATCTTACTATACGTTTGTCCGTTTTTATTTATATGGATAATTGCTCCATATATCGCCTGGCGCGCAAGTTGTCCCACAATCCCCAAAATATCTAAAATAACAAATGAGCAAGATCTTCTATTACACCGTATAGCCCGTAAAACCTGGCATTTTTTCGAAGTTTTCGTTAATGAAAAAGAGAATTGGTTAGCACCCGACAATTTTCAGGAGACACCTAATCCTGCTATTGCTTCCCGCACTTCTCCTACCAATATTGGTCTGTCGTTATTAGCCAATTTATCCGCTTTTGATTTAGGATACCTGACAGCTGGAAAGTTTGTAGAGCGAACTAAGCTGACCTTTGATACTATGACAAAACTGCAAAAACACAGGGGGCATCTGTATAATTGGTATAATACCGAAACACTTGAGCCTATGTTTCCGTTGTATGTCTCGAGTGTCGATAGCGGTAATCTGGCAGGGCATTTGCTTACACTCGCTCAAGGACTAAGAGAATTGGAAGAAGACTGTATTTACAAGCCTGTTATTTTCGAAGGGATGCTTGACACTGTACAGACAATGAGAAACATTGACTGCAAAAACAAAGCCTTGATTATACTCGAAAAAGAATTATCTAAGCCTTTGCCGAAAACATTAACCGCTGCATTTACCCTTTTAAAATCGGCAGAACAACAAATCGAGCAGGTAAATAATTCATTATCATCCGACGATGCCATACTAAATTCATGGGGGGCGGTATTAAAGAAAAACTGCAAGGAGTATGTTGATGAAATGCTTTTTCTTGGCCCTTGGCTTGCTATATCACTTTCTGTTCCTGTTGAAAGAGCGGGAGAATGTATTGCAGATGTACAGATGAATTATATAATCTCTACACTGGAAGCTTTAGATTATGTGCCTACGTTAACGCAAATAGCCAATTTAGAAACTACCGGTATTTGTTCACAAATTCAATCTGTATTAGAGCAATTGTCCGGCAAAGATAATTTATCAGCTGATAGAGAAATAAAAGACTTAACACAATGGCTGGCTTATCTGAAAAATGCAATAGAGAATGCAAAACAAAGAATAATGATTCTCAATGTTCTGGCACAGCAAAGTGATAGTTTTTCCAAAATGGATTTTGCCTTTTTATATGATCCAGTAAAGAAGTTATTCTCGATTGGATACAATGTTACCGAACAACAGATAGATCAAGGTTCGTACGATATGTTAGCTTCCGAAGCACGCTTGTGTAGTTATGTAGCCATAGCTCAAGGACAAATTCCGTTAGAACATTGGTTTTCGCTAAGCAGATTACTTATTTTTTCGCAGGGGAAACCTATATTAGTCTCGTGGAGCGGATCTATGTTCGAATACCTTATGCCACTGTTGGTTATGCCAAATTATGAGCAAACATTGCTCGATCAAACCTACAAAGGAGTCATCTATGAACAAATCGAATATGGTAAAAAATTCGATATTCCTTGGGGAATTTCAGAATCCGGATTAAATCGCACAGATACTCAATTCAATTATCAATATAAAGCTTTCGGAATACCAAGTTTGGGATTGAAGCGAGGTCTGTCAAAAGACTTAGTTATTGCACCTTATGCCACTCTTCTGGCTCTGATGGTTAATTCGCGGAAAGCGTGCGAAAACCTGGAACGGCTTACCAATGACGGCTTTGAAGGCATGTATGGTTATTACGAGGCTGTGGATTATACACCATCTCATCTGCCGTTAAATGAAACAAGCATAGCTGTTCATTCCTATATGGCACATCATCAAGGTATGGGACTTGTATCGATATCCAACTTAATGAAAGGAAATAAAATGCAGGAGCGTTTTATGTCTTGCCCGATGATTAAGGCCTTTGAACCTTTATTACAGGAAAAAAATCCTCATAATATAAAGATCGATGTTATATCGGATGACTCTAAATTTGAAATCGAAGGGACTAATCCGTTATTATATAACAGTGTAAGTTATACTCGAGTTTTCGATAATAAAAACATACCACCCGAAATCAACTTGCTATCTAACGGACGTTATCAGGTAATGATAAATAACAGTGGTGGAGGCTATAGCCGATGGAATAATTTAGCAGTCACCCGCTGGCGTGAAGATGCAACCGCAGGTTGTCATGGATTATTTGTTTATTTACGTGATGTTGATACAGGAGAATACTGGTCGATCGGAAACCAACCGATACCAAATCCTTCTGATGATTACAGCGTAAAATTCACTCAGGCTTATGCAGAATTTAAACAACAACA
Source organism: Parabacteroides sp. (assembly GCA_028707405.1). Taxonomy (GTDB): domain Bacteria; phylum Bacteroidota; class Bacteroidia; order Bacteroidales; family Tannerellaceae; genus Parabacteroides. Next base: position 3,762 of record JAQWBH010000282.1, read on the forward strand.
TTCTAAATTGGAAGTAAGAACAACCATATGTGTTTCACCCGAAGATGACATGGAACTGAGGCGAATAACCTTAACCAACCATACCAATAAGTCACGGAGAATAGAACTGACTACATACAGCGAAGTTGTTATATCGTCGCAAGATGCAGATGAAGCACACCCTGCTTTCAATAACTTGTTTGTACAAACTGAATTCAATGCAGCAGCTTCGTCCATATTGTGTACCCGACGTCCCCGTTCGCAGGAGGAAACCCCACCATACTTGCTGCATTTGCTGTTATCCGGGCAAGATCAGGAAAATGACGTTACGTGCGAAACAGACAGAGCTTCTTTTGTTGGTCGTGGACATTCATTGTCAAAGCCTTTGGCAATGAGGCAATCCGGAACGTTATCAAACAGTGAGGGTTCTGTTCTTGACCCTTGTATTGCATTGCGACGGTCGATCGTTATCCCAGCACGAAAGAGTGTAAAAGTATATGTGCTACTTGGTATGTCCGACACGTATTTAGGAGCGTTGTCCCTATCGGATAAATACCAGAATATCCGCATGACAGATCGTGCCTTTGAATTGGCATGGACTCACAGTCAGGTGGTTCTTTATCAACTTAATATTACCGAGACCGAAGCTCAGGTTTTTGCGAAAATGGCAGGATCTTTGGTCTATGCAAATCCTTTGTTCAGGTCTGATTCGAATACCGTAAAAAACAACAAACGCGGACAAAGCGGATTGTGGAGCTATGGTATTTCAGGTGATATTCCATTGGTATTATTAAGAATAAAGGATATAACAAATATAGAACTGGTACGTCAATTGGTTTTGGCGCATGCTTACTGGCGGATAAAAGGGTTAGTGATCGACCTTGTTATATTGAACGAATACACATCGGTGTATCGCCAATCGTTGTATGATGAGATAATGAACCTGATACACAGTGGTGTAGATGCCACATTCTTAGAAAAGCAAGGTGGCATTTTTGTTCGACGTGTAGAGCATATGCCCCACGAAGATATATTACTCCTTCAGTCTGTTGCCCGAATTGTAATCGATGATGAGCAAGGAACATTATTCGACCAAATGGAAGGTAAGTTAACTACGGATGTTCAAACTCCGATATTAAAACCAATATATGCTATTGAAGAGGTGAGTACAACAAACTTTGTACCCAATGATGTTATTCTTTCAAATGGTGTCGGTGGATTTTCTGCCGATGGGAAGGAATATATTATTACATTAAAACCGGGAGAATCAACACCGGCTCCTTGGTGTAATGTATTAGCAAATGAATATTTTGGAACGGTGGTATCTGAAAGTGGGAGTGCTTATACTTGGGGTGAAAATGCGCATGAATTCCGTATTACACCTTGGCATAATGATACAATACTGGATTCATCGGGCGAAGCCTTTTATATTCGCGACGAAGAAACCGGACAATACTGGTCACTAACCCCTTATCCTGCAAGAGGAAATAGTCCTTACGTTATTCGACATGGTTTTGGCTATACAGTCTTTGAGCATACTGAAAATGGAATAGAATCAGAGCTGTGGATGTATGTGGCTTTGGACACATCGGTAAAATTCACAATCTTAAAAATAAAGAATATTTCCAATCGTCCGCGCAACTTATCTGTTACCGGCTATTATGAATTGGTGTTGGCAGAGAAAAAATCCAAAAGTCTTTTACATACTCAGACGGAGGTCGATATAGAAACAGGGGTGCTTTTTGCTCATAATTTCTATAACTCAGATTTCGCAGAAAAGATTGCTTTTATAGATGTCAATGAGCCCCGAACGGTGACAGGCGATCGAAAAGAATTTATTGGGCAAAATGGAAGTTTATCTGATCCTGAAGCGATGAAGCATACTCGTCTATCAGGAAAAACAGGAACTGGTATTGATGCTTGTGGAGCCATTCAAGTTATTTTTGATTTAGCAGAAGGGAAAACTAAAGAGACTCGTTTCAAGTTAGGATTTGCTCAGAATAAAGAGGAGATGAAACAATTAGTCCATCGTTATCGACAAGTAGAATCTTCACAACAAACATTAGATAGTGTTCGCAACTATTGGAATCAAACACTTGGTGGAATCAAAGTAGACACTCCTGATTCTTCGGTCAATGTAATGGCTAACGGTTGGTTACTATATCAAACGTTGAGTAGCCGTATTTGGGCACGTTCTGGATTCTACCAATCGGGAGGAGCTTATGGTTTCCGCGATCAGTTGCAAGATGTAATGGCTCTGGTTCATGTTGAACCCGATATAACCCGAAAACAAATACTTCGTGCAGCCGCGCATCAATTTACCGAAGGCGATGTGCAACATTGGTGGCATCCTCCGATGAACAGGGGTGTTCGAACGCATTTTTCGGACGATTATTTGTGGTTGCCTTATGTTGTATGTCAATATATTTTGAGTGTTGGGGATAATGACATTTTAGGTGAGATTGTATCGTTTATCGAAGGTCGGGAGCTACGTGCAGACGAAGAATCATATTACGATCAGCCCAATCATTCAGCCGAATCGGCATCCCTTTACGAGCATTGTGTGAGG
>JAQWBH010000283.1 GCA_028707405.1 Parabacteroides sp.
AGAATATGATTGTATAATGCCCTCTCATAGAAGTCGAAATAAGCAGCCTGCGCATCCCAGCTAAACAGGTGCTTTGTCAACTTCAACATGTTATAGGTGTTACATGTCTCGGAGGTATGAGCGCTTAATCTGTCGTTCAATTGATCCGGCGGTCCTAAATGTTCATGATTGCTGTTACCCCCGTTCAGATAGGTGTGATGATTGACCATCCTGTCCCAGAAGAAGGTTGCGATTCGATGATAATCATCTTTAGCCGTCAACTCGTACAGCCGTGACACGCCGATTATTTTGGGTATTTGCGTGTTAGCATGCTTTCCTTCCAATTCATCCCGACCCTCTTTTAATGGGTCGAATATCGCTTTGTGATAAAAGCGTTCAGCCAGTTGTAAATAGGCTTTATTGCCAGTTATGGCATATACTTCAGCAAGGGATTCATTCATGCCTCCGAATTCACTGGTCAGCATATCTTGGAATTTCTCATCGCTCAGTCCGCTGAACATATGGACTGTCCAATCGCTTAACCTGGTCACGACTTCTTTTGCCTGTTCACTACCGGCATATAAATAGGCGTCGATCAATCCTGCCCATACTTTATGTTGGGTATACCAGGGAACCCAATGACCATTCAGATTAAACCCGTCATAGGTGATATTTCCTTTCGACACATCTTCCCAGAGTTTATCCTCATCGGGAATACCGCCTACATAACCGGTTTTACGTGCGTCCTGGCATCGGGCCAATTCTTTGACAATATAATCCACCCGCTCTTTGAATCGTTTGTCTCCGCTGGATGCATACATCATGGAACATGCCGAGAGATAATGCCCCAAGGTATGTCCCGATACACCGAGGGTTTCCCATCCTCCATATATTTCACCTTTAGGTTCAAATCCGGCATTAAGATAGAAACGATGGAGCAGTCTATCCGGTTCTAAGGCAAGTAACCATTCTCCGTTTTTATCCATGGCATGTTTAAAAGGACTTCCATCGAGTAGGCGTAAATTTGATAGATGGAAAGGAACAGCCTCTTTTTCAATCTGATCATTTACGATTCTTTTATTATCACCTTGACAAGAGAAAAGCAAAAAAGCTAATACGGAATAGAGTAGACATTTAATTTTTTGCATAGATATTTAATTTTAATGATAGATCTATAGTTAAATCGGATTACTTTCCGGCTTGTATTGTTACTATCTTCTGTTATTCATCATTCAATTTTGTCTTTTATTTTTACTTTGTAACCAGAAAGTCCATAATAGAGAACATAGATTTCACCTACAAGTACAATTATCCATGTCCATCTCCATGCACCATTGAGTGCATCGGCCATCGCGCCTTGTAACAAAGGCATAATCGCACCGCCTAGAACACCTACCATAAATGTGCCGGAAGCGATATTAGTGTATTTACCCAACTTATCAACCGACAGCGTAAAAATAGCCCCCCACATCACTGAATGAAACAATCCAATCGCGACTAATAACCAGGGTTCATTGATAATCATAGCAAGAGATACCAGGATTATCCCCAAAGTAGCACAGAAAGATAGTTGCCTTGCCGGTGATATTTTATTTAATGAGCTGGATACAAGCCGACCGATCAACATGCCGGTCCAATACAATGTAGCCATTAGTGAAGGAATTGAAAAGTTAACACCAAACAGTGACAAGAAATTGAGTCCGAAGAAAGAGAAAACTTTTTCAGTTTTCTCCAGTTCAAGAGCGTATAGTGTAATATTTGCTCCTACACATACTTCTACCCCCAAATAGAAAAAAATTGCAATCACACCTAAAGTAAAGTGACGAAAAGTCCAAATACTCCTTTCCGGTTTCTTCCCTTCCGCGGATCTTGCTCCCTCAATATCGGGAAGAGGTAGCCGGGTAAAAATAAGAGTTAAGATTAATAAGACTACTATCAAACCAATAAATGGAGTTTGTAATTGGCCAACTTGAACCTCTTCCATAGTAAGTCCGGCAAATACAATACCAGTCACAAAGAAAGGTGCTACCACTGTACCAATAGAGTTGGATGAACCACCAATATTCATACGCTGAACTGGTTGGGTACCTTTCACATCACAAACAGTGAGATATGGATTGATTACTACTTGTAGAATTGTAGCGGCTGTTCCCGTCACAAAAGAACCAAGTAAAAAGATAAAGTAACCTATAGGGATGAGAGAACTGGTAGAGAACTGTAAGACTGAATTCGGAAACTGCACAGTATACCATGAAGAAAACCAGAAGATTCCCAATCCTAAAATAAGAACAAGTAAACCTATGAGAAGTGTTCGTTTATACCCAAGTTTATTTACCCATAATGAGCCTAACCTCCCGGTTAATGGATAAGCGATAAACCAGGAGAACGAAATAAGTGTAGCTAAAGTATTCTTAAGATTACCAGCTCCACTCAGGAAAGCCGATTTTAAAGGCCCTTGAAATTGTCCGTTAGCTGTAGTTAGAAAACCAACAAAAAAGAACAATAAGACTAAAGAGATAAAAGGCACAAGATAGCTTTCTTTTTTTTGCTGTGGTAGCATCATATTTGATACGTCATTATTTTGTTCGATTGAGAATCCTTAGCAGGACCCAATTAAACCGGGTTGTAAATTATTGTCTTTTCCTATTTTCTATTAAATTCATCGAGAGCATTGTAATATGCCTCAATATTCTCGACAGGTATAAGAGGGGGAACATCACACCCTGTAGAAAGGACAAAGTTCTTACTGCCGGCAGTAAGATGTAATAGTTCCAGTGTTTCTTGTTTTATTTTTTCGGGAGTTTCTTGTTGGAGAACACCTACCGGGTCGATATTACCCATGACAAGGATGTCGGTAGGACATTCTTTCAATGCTTGAGCCATATCGATCTTATTCCCGAAATGTAGTCCTGCTGATCGAGTTTCGACCATGGCTGCAGTACAATGACCTGTATTTCCACAATTATGAAGTACAATCATGAAATTTTCGTCTTGAATCCCTTCAACTATTTTACGAATATATAAGGAAGAGTATTGCGAGCAGTCTTCATTGGAAACTAATCCGGCTGCAGGTTCAGCTATTATAACACCATTTACCCCTGTCTCTTTAATTGCATGGATGTATTCTGTAATAAATCGAGTACATTTCTCAAGTAAGAGCTGGATTGTTTCCGGCTCAGTATAAAGGGCAATCATCATATTGGACATATCGTAGAGGCGACCTGCGAGAGAAAACGGCCCGATGCAACCTGCAAATACTGGCTTATTGGTAATATAGTCTGCAGCCAGTTTGTTTGCCTTTAAGTATTCAGGAACACGCCCCGTTTGCAGGCTAGGCACTTTTAAGGCTTCAACACCCTCGTAATCAGATATCAGACGACCAATTACATTGGGTACTTCGTTTTCGCTGAACGAGATCTGTGAGCCAAAAGCTTCGGCTTCTACTGTAAGATCCATTATGGAGGTGCAGGCTGCCGCTATCGGATATTTTTCGTTTAGCTTGTATATTGCGTCAAAGTGCACCCTTCCATTTTTTACGGCCTTTTCTACGGTATAACCACTTACTTCTATCCCAGGATTTGTCATGATGGGGATAGTTATCCTTACAGGACTATTTATAACATCTTGTACCCATTGTCTCATGTTAATCATTGATTTCTTCCTTTCTTTTATAACAGTGTTTATTTGAACATATTTCACAGCGGTAGGGCTGGGGTTGTAGTATTTTGCCCATACCAATCATTCCACTCACGGATTTTACAGGTGCCATCAAACAGGAATGTGAAAGTCTAATCCCGCAAGGTTCTTCAGGAAAGAACGAAAACAGTTTTTTCTGCTCCTGAATATTCCATCCGCAGTATCCGGGACTATAGGACAAGCTTTGGTTAAGTTCATTGTAATAACTCAACTCTTTTTGCAATTTGGTTACACATGCTTCTGCAATTGCACTCCCTATGGCGTCAGCTACAAATTCTTTGAGAATATCTCCTTCTATTTTCAGATGATTGAGATAGGCTTCGTATTCTTTGCCGGCTGTTGCAACAAACATACACACATGGGTCATGCCGGGTAGATAAGAACTAATTATTTTCCCGACTGAAAAAGTTGTTTCCTTAACTTTTAGATCTTTATTACTCACCCGCTCAGCTTCCACCAATTGGAACATATATCGTGGGATACATAGCGATTTAACGCTGGTCATAACCTCGGACACCTGTTGTAGTACATATTCGTCCGGGGTATGGTTACGGTAACCCATTGCCTGATAGATTTCTTTTTCAGGTAAAGCCAAATCCGATAATGTGAGTTGCCTATACTCCATATTCAAGACTTCAGTTTATGAAGCGAATAAATTTAATTTCTATATTCGTTTTTACTTGGAGATTGAATCCCTATTCTTTAAATAGTGGTCAAGCGACTTGATGAAAACTCCTCCAACAACTGAGCGAGCGCCAAAATAAGCTTGAGCATTTTTTGTTTCATACCAGTCTCCTATGGGCACCCTGGTAGGTGTTTCATTGATAAATTTCCATACAGGTATTACGAAATCTGTAAAACTTTTTCCGGTCTGATCAAATGTCGCGCACCAAATTATTTCTCCTACCCTTGACCAGGAGTAACGATTATCAAGGGGGAGTCCATATTCATTTTGTTGTTTAAGATAAAATTCAACCTCTTTACCCAATACACTTTGAGGAACGACATTTAAATTCAGCACATTTTCCCATACAAAATTATACTTTTGACTCCAAGTATTGGGCTGGTCGAAAGCTAAACGATAATGATCACCATCATTGGCCAATTTCTCCCATTCAACCATCATATTCTTAGCAATCTGTTTATATTTTCCGGCATTTGGCATTTCAAGCATCTCAGCCATAAGCCCATAGCATGCAATTGCCATTATTGCCTTCGCAGATAGATTTGTGTTATGTGGCATGTATCCTGCGAAATCTTCGGTACAAAGTTGATCTTTTGGATCTAGACCTTCCTTAATTAGATATTCAGCCCATTTTGTTAATATTTCCCAGTGTTTCTTCGCATAATTTGCACTGTTTTCCATTTTACATATAGCAGCGGTCATTATAACCATGTTTCCGGATTCTTCAACAGGCATATCATCAATATAGGTTTGGCCGTTTGCTAATGGATATGTACCAATATCATGAGGAGCAAATGGTTTATTCCATTTTCCGGATTCACAGTATTCGAAAATAAACTCCAACATAGCCTTAGCGATATCCGTGTTGTACAGTAAAAAAAGAGGAATAGAGGGATAGGTAACATCAACTGTCCCAATTGAACCGTTACTATTATTTTCTTTTGAAAAGAAAAACAATTGTCCTTTCGGACCTAATACCAATTTATGTGCTGCGATTGATTGTCTGTAAGACATTGCACATATTTCGGCATATTGTTGTCCTCCGGCAGTTCTTGAATCTTCCATTATTCTGTAATCCCAATCTTCGCAAAGTTTCATGGTTTTAGGATACTCTTTTTCAGCCAAAGCAAAAGCAGACTCAATATTTTCATGTTTATTTTTCCAATATGGGTCTAAATTTGTTCCAAAATACTGGATCGATTTAATATCATCATAACCAATAAGAAGATGTCCTTCTACTTTTTTATGCGTACCTACGGCTCCTAAGTTTTCTACAAAAGCTAGCTCAACCATTTCATTATCTAACCTTGAAGCAACTTTTGTTTTTGGAGCGTCAGGTAGGACCCCAGACTGAACGAACGACGATCTCATCTCTTTTTTTTGACCAAAAGACATCCAGTTATTAGGTGTCTGTTTGTTTCCCAAATAAAAATATCCCCAATCGATTCTTATATTATCACCGGCAGCACCTAATATATTTTGTTCTTTAGTTCCTGTTTTTAAGAAGGAAAATCCATCTGATTGATAATATTCTGTTTCTATTTCCTGATCTAAACTATTTACTACCCATTCCGGAGTTGCAGAAAAAAATATTTGAACATCGTGTGGTCTGTTATCCGTAGAGGTTACAGTATATGTTATATAGTTTATAGGACTACCTAGTAAATCTAAGTTATCCAAAATTAAAGGACTGGTGAACTTTAAATCAAGTTTTACAGGTCCACAGTAAAATGAATAGTATGTTTGAGTAGGTAATACATTTACAGAGACCTGATTTACATTATTACCAAAAAAAGTATTGAGTTCATCCTCGGTAAATAAACCAAAATCTAAATACGCAGCACCACGAGTATTATAACAATGTGCTGCGATAACATTGTTTTCATTTTTCAGCAATTGCATTACCTCTCTATCCAATTCCAATACGACAAG
>JAQWBH010000284.1 GCA_028707405.1 Parabacteroides sp.
CGGAGGTACAACTCATAGTCCAACACTGGAGAGATTACACGCTTTGTTTCTCCACCCTCTTCGTATTCCAGGTATCCGTACAGAAACATTCCTTCTCTTGTACTATTACCTAAGTTTTTATAAAGCTTCAAACGATAATCCTCTGGATATTTTTTGAATTTATGCACGGGCATGCCCAATTCAAAAGTGTAGGGATTCCCTTCAATATCCAAGCTGGGCTGAGCAGCATATTTCACATTATGTCCACCTTGCTGTCGACTACCAAAATAGAAATGTGCATTTACAGGAACAGCCCATCTGTATGTATCTCCATCATAATGCCAGTGGCTACGCCCATACGTGCCTGGGAATCCAAATATAATCTCATCGCTTGTTTCATTGTCCCAGTCAAAAACTTCGTCCCAAGTAGATCCTAATGCATAGAAACCATAATCACCATCAATTATATTTTGTGCGTATTCTGCGCATTCGTTATATTTCTCTTGTCCGATCCATTTCTCAGCATTTAGGTAAAGGCGTACTAAGAGAGCGGCAGCACCAGCTTTATTCCATTGTCCTTGGAAATTCTTATTTCCTCCAGTTCCTTCTTTAACAGGTAGTGCTTCGAGCGCTTCTTTCAAACTGGTTTCAATAAAATCGAATGTCTCCTGCGGGCTAACCTGTCCAGACGAATTAAGGGATGGATCCTTGCTAACTGCTAAAGGTACGTTGCGGTACGCATCCAGTAAACGTATATAATACCATGCTCGTATCATTTTAGCTTGAGCCTCTAAAGCATCAAATTCAGCCTGTGTAAGTCCAAACATATCGGGATCAAGTGTTTTAAAATCATCCAGTACTGAGTTCGCCTGCATAATACCGGGAAAGCAGGCATCCCATTCTCCCCTCACAAATGAATCATCTATTGTCCAAGCATGATAATGCATTCTTTGCCATACCTGTCCATCAACCCACCAGCCATCCCGTCCCCAAGTACCAATCTGATCGCTCGGTTGTTCTTGTAATGTCTGTCGATTACCAATACTCCAAAATCCATGCTCAAAAGGTCGAAAAACAGCCCGAATAATATCGTCCTTAGTGTTATAGTAATTCTCCGTCACAATCTGATCATACACAGTTTCTGTTAAATCTGTACATGAAAAACTTCCAAGTAATAAGGATAAGCCTATATAATAAAAGAATATATTTTTCACTTTCATATTATTATCTATTTTTCAATGTTAAAAATCTAGCTGTACACCCAAAGAAAGTTGGGTAGTGGTTGGAAAAAAGCGTCTTCTTGCTGCCCCATCATGCATATTCACTCCAGGTATGATCCCGTTTGTCTGTATAGTTGCTGGGTCAATTCCACTAAAACCTGTTATTGTTGCCAAGTTTCTTCCTGTAGCATACAAACGAATAGAGTTCATCCACTTACTATCCGCATTAAATCGATATCCTAAAGTAACAACATCCAACTTTAAGTAATCTCCCTTCTCCATAAAATAATCGGTCAATACATTATTACCGGTGCTTATTGCCGCATTCTTTCCATATGCTTTTTTATTGACATTGGCGATACCAGTCTGCAAACCCCAATAAAGATCTTGTACATTATAAAGATCATATCCAAATGCCCCCCGTAAATAAACTGTCAAGTCCCATTTTTTATAGATAAATGTATTGGTTAAAGAAGTAGTAAATTGAGGTAGACCGTTCCCGGTAACCCGTTTATCATCTTCTGTTGCTTGATGGATTGATATCTTTTCTGTGTTTTCCTTGTTCCAAACCAACCAGTCACCATTTTCATCCACGCCTGCGTATGCCCAAGTATAATAATTACCAATACGTTTTCCCTCCTCAATACGCTGTAGATCACCAGGGTTGTTTGGACTTTCAAGCCATCCTACAGGATAATAACTTTGTCCGACGTATTCATTATTAGAAAACTTCAAAAATTTATTACTATTTGAAGCACCCGCAAAGTCGATCGTATAACTAAAATTCCTTGTCTGTACGACAATAGTATTCAAATCCACTTCGACACCGGTATTCCTCATGGTTCCTACATTGACAAATGTTTCTCCAAATAAATAGGGAGGAACAGGCACTTTATAGTTCCCTAAAAGGTCTTGCTGTTTGCGATTATAATAATTCAGAGAACCATTCACACGATTGTCAAAAGCAGAGAAGTCTACACCCACGTTCCAGTTAATGCCCTTCTCCCATTTCAGGTCGTAATTTGGATTACGTGCAGGTCCCCAAACAGTAAAGAAGCTACCGTTATAATAGTAACTGCCAAAACCCTGCATCGTAGAAAGCGAATTATAACTGCCAAAGTCCTGATTTCCGGTAACTCCGATGTCTGCTCGAAGTTTTAAGTCGTTGATCCAGGTTACTCCTTTCATGAAAGATTCTTCACTGGCCCTCCAACCGACAGAAGCTGCGGGGAAGTTACCCCATTTATTATTCCTCCCGAACTTGGAAGAGCCTTCGCGTCGTAAAGACAAAGTCAAAAGGTAACGTTCTAGGTAGTCGTAACTAACGCGACCAAAGAAAGCAATCAGGCGAGCATCGTTCTTGTAACTTCCCATAGCGTTACGTCCTTCTTCTTTAGCCCACTCCCCCTCTTGCAACTTATTATATGTTAAAATATCCGAAGGGAAATCTTTATTTTCTGCATTCAATCCTTGGTTAAGAAAATATTGGTGTGAATATCCCACCATTCCCCGTAACCGATGCCCATTATTTTCCATAACGTAATTACCCAACCATTCCAACGTCTGCTGGCGCCCTTTACCATAGCTACGACTGGCTTCTCCTGAACGTCCGTTCTGGATTGCTTGAGTACTTGTAGCAGGACGGAACCAAAAATTGAAGTTGTCGTTCTGTTGCTCTGCAAGAGTGATCTGTGTATTTAACGAATGAATAGAGTAACCGTCTTTTGCCAATAGGGGTAAAAGATTTAACCTTACCGTCGCATCCCAATCTAATAATTTAGTATCTCCACCACTTTCTTCCAGCTTTAAGGTTTCAACCGGATTAACCCCAGCGGCCTGTCCTTGAAAACTTTGATATAACAGTGGGTTGTTGGGATTCATTATCGGTGTTGTTGGATTAGCTTCAAAAGCCACTCTAAAAACATCCCAATCTGAGTTATTTCGATAAGCAACACGTGGTGCTATGTTAGCTGAGAATGCTAACAAACCACTGGAAACCGTGTGATTGAGTGAAAAACGCGCACCATATTCCTGACGTGAAGAGCGAAGATCGATTCCATTTGCATCACGATAATCGATGCTTCCCCGATAATTACTGTTAGCGTTACCTCCAGAAACAGTAAATGTGTGTTGATGTAAGAATCCGGTACGACTTACTTCATCTATCCAGTTGGTATCATCTCCCATATCTACTGCCCGACCATTAGGTATCACATATTCCCTAAACTCCTCAGCACTAAGCGGCTCCATCTGATTTTGCATTAAATCAAAGGCAACTGTACCGCTATAAGACGTATGTATGCGTCCGTCTCGATTGCCTTTTTTGGTTGTGATCAGTATTACACCATTGCTACCCCGTGTACCGTATATTGCAGAAGAAGCCCCATCCTTTAAGACATCTATAGACTCAATATCATTCGAATTGATATTTGTCAGGTTCCCTCCCGGTATTCCATCGATTACGATCAGTGGACCTAATCCCGCCGAGCGAGATGATATACCGCGTATCTGAATACTAGCTTGATTGTTTGGATCACCAGTAGCCACATTCGTGATCGAAACACCTGACACTTTCCCTTGTATCATCATTGAAGGGTCAATACTGCTCACGTTAAGGAAATCCTCACTGGAAATATGCGAAATCGCTGAAGTCAACTCTCTTTTCGTCATTGTTCCATATCCAACTACCACAAGTTCTTCTAATGCACGAGTATCTTCCATTAGTATCACATTCACAAAATCACTTTCAGCAATTGAAATTTCTTGGGGCAAATATCCAAGATATGAAATTTGGATAGATGCTTTTTCCTCCACAAGTAAAGAGAAATGACCATCAATATCTGTGACTGTGCCGTTAGTAACATCTTTCTCTACAACATTAGCACCTATAATAGGTTCTCCAAATTCATCGACAACCGTACCGGTAATTTGTTTTCTGTTCTGCTGTGTTGCATCGATACTATGTGTAGACACGATCCGGCTCATCCCTTTCGGGTGCAGGATAATCTGTGTGCCTTTTACTTCATACTCCACATTTTCTGCACTAAACAGACGATTTAAAATAGAAGCGATCGATTCATTTTCAGCTTTAATATCTGTTTTCCTATCTACATCTATTAATTTGCTGTTATAAAAGAAATAAAAGTTGGACTGCTCCTCTATGGTTTGTAGAATTTTTTCGATGGAGTTGTTTTTCATGTCCAACGATATTTTCGTGGTATGAGAATAAGACTGTTCCGCTTGCAATTGAAAAGCAAGAATAAACAATAGCAGGAGTGTTAGTCTCATAGCGATAGGTATTTTTTGGCTGTTTAATATAATATTCATATTCTTACATTGTTATTAAATTCATTATTGGATTTAGTAATCGGTTGCTAAGCGGTAAGGTGAGATTTTCCGCATGGCAATTGCTAATCATGACGGGGGGATGTATTACATTCTCCCGTTCTCTTTTTTCAGTATTTATATTCACATAGGCATTCTTTTTTTGTTATTTTTTACGATTATTACATTTTTAATTTATGGTGCAAGATTCGCTCACCTGCTCTTTATTGTTACGATTCGTTGTGAAAACGTGTCATTATCAAGTTGCTCTTGCCTAGAAATGGAATAGGTGATCGGCGCCGATCGTTTCAAGAGTTCCAGGATATCTTCCAATGTCTCATCCATGAAGGTGGCCGTGTATTCGTAATCTTTCAACTCATCGCCTTCCAAATGAATTATTACACCGAATTTACGGGAGAGCCGCTGCGTGATTGTCTCTAGTTTTTCCCGACGGAACACCATTTTTCCCTCTTTCCAAGCTGTTTCAACGTAGGTATCGGCTTGAAGAATGGTTATATCTCCTGTCTGGATTGTCAAAACAGCTTTCTGACCCTCCATTAGCTCCTTCTTCAATAATCGCGCTGTTTCCACTTCAACGTTTCCTTGAGCTAAGGTCACGTGATAATCCGGTTCATCACTATACGCATTAATATTAAATTCGGTTCCAAAAGCACTTACAATATTGTCACCAGGGATTTTCACATTGAAGCGATTTTTAGCATCTGCAACCACCTTAAAATAAGCTTCTCCCGATAACTCCACTGTCCTCCCTTTTCGTCGGATGAAACGTACCGGATAGGTTAATTCGCTTTTTGCGTTAAGCCACACTTCGCTGCCATCAGGCAACACGGCTTTCGTAATCATGCCGGGAGCAGAGGATAGAGTAATCAGCTCATGGGGATCCGTGTCTCTCATAGGCTGAATGATAAAATGATGGATCAAAAGCAATGGAAGTAGTATAGCCGCAGCTGTCCGGGTAAAATTCCATACCTTTTTTCGAAAAGAGATCATCGCAATTCTTCGAGAGAGCTTATCCCACGCACGAGAAGCATCGATGCTTTGCTGTTTTACCAGATTCTCCGACAAATCGTATAATCGCTGCACCTGCCTAAACTTTTCCCTAAACTCGGGAGAGGATAATAGCAATGCATTAATTTCCGGAACGATATCGTCCGAAAGTTCACCTTTTATATAGGCTAATATATTTGCTTCATCGGTTTTCATCCGCAACAACTTTGTTAAATAACCTGCTTCACGCCTCTATATTAACTTGACGTATGAGAATGAAAACACCCTATGTTAAAATAAGGTTTTTTGTGAAAATATACACCACTTTTTTAAATAACTTTATAATGTGACTTAGAGCTATTTATTTAGGATCGGGTAATTTTTTGCTTTTGTATTCTTGTATTTGTTCATCGCATTGCTCTCTGAGTCCTTCAACTATTTTCTTATATTCTGGATCAGAAGCCAAGTTTTTTGTCTCTAATGGATCTTTTTTTAAATAATATAATTCTTCAGAAGCATCGATAAACCGGTAGCGAAAATATTTCCATCGGTCAGTTCGTATTCCCTCTGATGAAGGTATTTCCTCCTTTTCCCATAAATGTTCGAACAAGATCACGTTCCTTTTATGGATCTTTCGTTCGCGTTGATAATAATTTACCAGGCTTACTCCCTGGTAATATTCGGGTTCGGGAATCGAGGCCAAATCCAAGATAGTACTTGGGATATCGATATTCAACACAGG
>JAQWBH010000285.1 GCA_028707405.1 Parabacteroides sp.
CACGTGCGAATGGGACAATAAGCTGATCCGTCGTGCCATCGTATGGCTGTGTCAACTGACAGGCAAACCCATTCTGAAACTCACAAACAAAGATTACAGCGAAAACAGTCTGGGTGAACTGCTTACTCTTTTCGGATCGGCATACAACGTAAACATCAAGATATTCAATGATATTCAACATACTATTACCGGATGGCCAGGTGGCAAACCCAATGCCGACGATTCAAACCGTCCTGAGCGAGCCAATCCGTATCCGAAGAAAATCATTGTATTCAGTCCGCATCCCGACGATGATGTTATTTCTATGGGCGGAACACTCCGCCGCCTCTGCGATCAGCACCACGATGTACATGTTGCTTATGAAACATCTGGCAATATTGCAGTAGGTGACGAAGAGGTTGTTCGTTACTGCGAATATCTGCGCGATGTATGCGAAAAATATGCCGTAGGTAATTCATCCGTAAAAGACAAGGCGAACGAGATCATCAAGTATCTGCGCTATGAAAAGGTTGACAATGGTAAGCCTGAACGAAAGGATGTCCTTTTCATGAAAGGAACTATCCGTCGTGAAGAGGCTCGTCACGCATGCCGCTACTCAGGCGTAAAAGACGACCATGTACACTTCCTCGACCTGCCGTTCTATGAGACCGGTCTGGTTAAAAAAAGCGACTTGAGCGAGATCGACAAGGATGTTGTAAAGAAGCTTTTACTCGAGATCAAGCCTGACGAAATGTTCGTCGCCGGCGACCTTGCCGATCCTCACGGTACTCACAAAGTATGCTTGGATGCTGTCTTGGCTGCTATCGATGAAGTAAAAGATGAAGAATGGCTGAAGAAATGTCGTATCTGGATGTACCGCGGTGCATGGGCCGAATGGGAAATGGACCACGTAGAAATGGCCGTTCCGATATCACCTGAAGAGTTGCGTCACAAACGTAATGCGATCCTGAAGCATCAGTCACAGGCCGAGAGCGCTCCATACCTGGGTGACGACGAGCGTCTGTTCTGGCAACGCGCCGAAGACCGCAACCGTGCAACGGCCGAACTTTATCATCAACTTGGACTTGCTTCGTATGAGGCTATAGAGGCTTTTGTACAGTATATTCCGTTGAGATAACAAGATAACGAAGAGAGCCGTACCAAAAACAGGCAGATTAGAATAAAACTAATAAAGGAGGTGCTTTTACCAAAACGCCTCCTTTTTCATAGTACATTTAAATTAGTAACCATAAAATGAAGATTGATATATGTTTTTCGCCGGCATTATACCCGGCTTACCATAATCCGGAGGCTGTTGCCGTCGTCACCGATGTGTTTCGTGCTACCACCACCATGGCTGCCGCTTTTGGCAATGGCGTCAGGAGTATCCGGCCGGTGGCTACCATTGAAGAAGCGCAGGATTACAAGAGTAAGGGCTGGCTAGTGGGCGCCGAACGGAATGTAAAACGTTGCGATTTTGCCGATTTTGGCAACTCTCCATCCGATTACAAGCCGGAGATTGTCCATGGAAAAGATATCGTGTTCACTACCACTAACGGTACGCGTGCCATCACCATCGCCAAAGAAGCCCGCCGGGTTGTCACCGGCGCATTTGTCAACCTGCAGGCTGTTGCCGACTATTGCCTGGAGCACAAACGGGATGTCGTCGTGGTCTGTGCTGCCTGGTGCGAAAAGGTGAACATTGAAGACACCCTTTTTGGCGGAGCGCTGACAGACGTTCTAGTACAAACGAGACAATATACTACAGGTAGCGATGCGGCTATCATTGCACGTGATATGTGGACATCCCATAAGGACAATCTCATCTCCTATCTGGAACATACCGATCACATGGCCAGGCTGAAGGCGAACCATCTCGAAAAAGACATCCCTTACTGTCTGACTCAAAGCACCATCAACAAAGTACCCGAACTAACCATTGAAAACGGAATATTAATTTTAAAATAGACAATGAATACAACCGATAGAGAAAAAAAAATCCGCTTCGGCGTTGTGGGCAGTAATTTTATCAGCGACTGGGTGATTGCCGGTGCCCGCGAGGATCCGCGTTTTGAGCTTGTGGCCATTTATTCGCGTACACAGGAAAGAGCCGATTTCTTTGCTGCAAAACATCATATTCCATTCACTTTTGTGTCGCTGGAGGCAATGGTTTCCAGTCCGCTTATTGATGCCGTCTATATTGCTTCACCCAATTTCCTCCATGCCGAACAAAGCATCTTCTGCATGCAGCATGGCAAACATGTGCTATGTGAGAAACCACTCGCCTCGAACGCCCGTGAAGCCCGCACGATGATCACAACTTCAAAACAATATGATGTCGCACTTATGGAAGCCATGAAACCTACGCTGACTCCAAATTTCCGAGCCGTAATCGATAATATGAGCCGCATCGGCACCGTCCGCCGCTACTTCGCATCCTATTGCCAATACTCTTCCCGCTATGACAAATTTAAGGAAGGAATTGTACTGAACGCCTTCAACCCAAAACTTTCCAACGGGGCTATCATGGATATAGGTATCTACACCATCTACCCTATGGTAGTGCTCTTCGGGCGCCCGTCAAAAATCGATGCATCAGGCATTGTCCTATCATCAGGTACCGACGGACAGGGGGCTATCAACTTTACCTACGAAAAGATGAATGCCACAGTCCTCTTTTCTAAGATTGCCAATTCATCCCTGCCCACCGAGATACAGGGAGAAAAAGGAAACATCACTCTCGACCGTATCAACATCATCAGCAAAGCGGCCTT
Organism: Parabacteroides sp.; assembly: GCA_028707405.1. Classification (GTDB taxonomy): domain Bacteria; phylum Bacteroidota; class Bacteroidia; order Bacteroidales; family Tannerellaceae; genus Parabacteroides. Next base: position 2,754 of record JAQWBH010000285.1, read on the forward strand.
CACGCCGCGCCAACCGGCAGCTTCTGGCAAAGGGACAATAGCCGAACCGGAAGATATCAGCCGCCCGACAGAAAAGAATGAATATTACTACGAAGTGGCCGAATTTATCGACCTGATACTTGCCGGAAAGCGTGAATCGACAATCAACAGCCATGAGCATTCGCTCATCACCCTGGAGATCATCGATGAAGCACGCCAGCAACTAGGTGTCGTATATCCGGCCGACAATATCAGTTGACAACATATCATCGCCAACTGGCCACTCAGTATCTTCGTTGACTCATTCTTTCTCGTGAAGACGCTGGAAGTAAGAAACGACAAACTGCCAGTCGTCTTGAATGATGGCCTTACCCCGTTCAAGACTTTCATTGCTTCTGATCTGAGCATCGTCCAGCATCCCGAGTGCCTGCATCTTCTCCAGTAAGGCGAAAGGACATAGAGTATGTGTGAAGAACAAAACAGCACCTGACTGTGCTGTCTTTGGATCATAGAACGGATTCTTCGGATCTTTAATAAACTCTACACCGTTCGATATAATCTGAACACCGCTATCCGGTAAAGCATAAATAGCACACTTATCTTTGAGCTGTTTCATATCGATGCCCGGCAACTTTTTAATGCCCAGCTTGTCATTCAGAAAATCAACCAGCTCCTGTTTGGAAGAGACATACACAAACAGATCCTCTCCCGATACGTTCACAAACTTGTCGTACAAATCCTTGGCAGTAACGGGATCGAGTTTCTGTTCCTTATCCATATACATCTCATACTTCTCTGCGCAAGCTTTAAACAGAGGATAATCAGGATGATCCTCCGGGAAAATCAGCGCTAACCACTTTGGTGTCGTATATGCCAGAAATGGTGTTCTGCCATAATGCGCCATACCGAAACGCAGTGTTATATAATTTTCATAACTTCCTTTCTTATCCGGCGTATTTTCTACATAATCGGAATAAAGACGAACAACCTCTTCTTCACTATTTACTGTCAAATAGGAATTATAATGCATCCACAACAGTACATTCTGGTAATCTTCTTCCGTCTGATAACGAGTAGACGGCGAAAACATAGCCTTGAAAAGGCTATTCTCAGGAGCCACCTCCCAATTATCATTAAAAATATTATTGATCTCTCCACCCACGATACTCACTAACGAATTATCCGGATTGATAAAAGCGCCATGCTCCAAACCAAAATACTGCTGAGAAAAATGCCACAACAGAAAACGAACATCCGCTTCATTCACTTCATCGTCAAAATAGTTATCGCCGGTTGAATAGAATGGCAGGTATTTACCAAAGCACCGTTTATACTCCTGAATAAATGAATGCCATATATTCAGCCCGGAAATGACATCCTCAAAATAGGCCGTTATTCTTACGGATATCGATCTTATCTGCTCGTCGGACATTCCGATCTCGTTTAAACCGTTTTTATTACAAGCCTGATATACCTGATTTGCGATATCGGTATAATACAAATCCTCTGCAGCAGATTGTTTATATGGATGAACGGCCATCCATTCTTTAGGGTAAATTTTAGAAATTTTCATCATCAATTATTCTTACACTATTATATTTAATGAGTGAGTAAAAATGAAACGTGCACCGGTTGTATAGTCTTTATCTACGTATACTTTTCCGTTCACGCGATCAGCAATGATACGGCAGATAGAAAGTCCGAGACCTGTACCCTGCACATGTTCATTTAACTTCTCAAATCGTTCAAAAATGGCATCTTGCTTATCCTGAGGAATACCGCACCCCGTATCGGTAATCGAAAACTCAACAAATCCTTCTTCCTTATGGACGGTATAAGCCAACTCAATAAAACCCTTCTCGGTGAATTTTGTTGCATTTGTCAAAAGGTTTATCAGAACTTGACTCAAGCGTATTTTATCCGTTTTCAAAATAAAGTTCTCATCATCTGCGTGAAATTTAAGTTCAACACCCGGTTTTACCCGATGAAGCACGCTGTTAAGCGCACTGCGGCAACAATCGGCCAAGCGTTCATCACTAAAAGAGAAGCGATAGCGTTCCGACTCCAAGCGCGACAAATCGAGAATATCATTAACCAGATTAAGCAGTAATTCAGAGTTGTCGGTTATGATACGCGCATACTCCTTTCGCTCGTCGCTATCTTCCATCTCACTATCAAGGAGCTGAGTAAAACCAACAATAGCGTTGAGCGGTGTGCGGATTTCATGACTCATATTCGAGATAAACAAACTCTTCATACGATTGGATTCCTCAGCCTGATCGCGGGTAATACGCAGATCTTTCTCCGACTTCAGCAAATCACTTTTTTCCTTCAGGAGTTCATTTTTCAGCTTATGCATATGGATATAAACAATCAGACCAAATATAAGAAGCAAAATAAGCGTTATGATAATCGTAAATGTCAATTTCAATTGCTGCTGTTTGACACCCAGATTTAGCTCTTTTACGTGAAGCTCTTTCACTTCAAGCTGTAACGCGTTCATGGCATGCAGTGCATGAATCTGACTCATCTGACGGACGAAAGCCGTCGTATACATCTCTTCATTCCGCTTCAAAAGATCCCGATACTGAAGAACGGATTCCTTCAGATTTCCCATCTTGTACAATATTTCGGCACGCAGCTTCATCGGAGCGAAACTCTGCTCCATCTCAATCTCTTTATTGATTTCCGACAAAGCCTTATCGTATTGCTTTACAGACATGTAGTATACAGCCTTGCTGTACAAAAAATAAGCTTTTGCATAATCGTCAGTCAATCCATTAATCAAAGGAGCTGCCTGATCCATGCTTTGTCTGGCTGCCTTTTCATTTTTCAACTTCACATTCAGAATTACATCATACGATTTCAGCAGGACAAAACAACGCGAATAAGGGAATAACGGATCATTACCGAAATAACCGTTCTTAATTTTATCTATATGATCCTTAAGAAAAGCCAGATGACGACGAGCACTTGCCAGTCTATCCAATCTCAATTCGGATTCAATCACGTTACAAATAAATTGAGTCAGATAACGGTACTCATCCTTCTTCTTTTCCAAAAGATTCATGCCTTCGGTAAACAATTCGACGGCTACACTATCTCTCCCAATCTTCTGATTTATCAACCCCAGAGTCTCACAACTACAGATGATCCCGTTTTCATTTTTATGATCTTTAGCCAGATTATACATATTTATAGCGTTATCAGCAGCTTTTTCCATCTGACCTTCCCACAACATAAATTGGCACAGGAAACTTTGCGTATCATAATAATAATCGGTATATTTTTTCATTACTTTTGCCAGCGAATCCGATTTGGCTGCATAGTAGTAAATACTATCCAATAATCCCTCATTATAATAATGACGGGCCAGATAACGAAATGCCCAGTCCTCCATATTCCTTTGATGGCTTTTAGTAGCTTCTTTCTCCAGCAAACGAAGCCAGTGAAGTCCGTGCGGATCATCCATGGTGGTGCGTGACAAATCCTGCAAAATCTGCAAACGCTTTTTCACGTTTGTCGTTC
>JAQWBH010000032.1 GCA_028707405.1 Parabacteroides sp.
TTTTGAAGAGAAAGCGTTGGAGCGTTTTCATACATTGATTGCCCATGGAGAAAAACACCTGAACGACAAATGCACGATAGATTATTTTGCTGTTTCGCTTCCCGATCTGGCTATCTGGGAAGAGGATTTGAATAAACGTAACTGTATTCATTGTCATTACGTTATGGCGTTGGGGTATTTAGGCATGAACGAAAGCGAAAAGGCCAATGAGAATATAAACAAAGTGTTAATGTTGGATGTCAATCATGTAAGTTTGATTCAAGAAATGTCTTGAGACAAAGTTCAAAAAAGTTTTAATATTACTTAATCAATATTTAGAATAATGTAACATGAAAAAAAACAAATTTATTAGTTTATTGAAAGCACTAATGTTGTGTTTTTCGATATTGTGCACTTCTATTGCGCTCTACGCTCAAAATATAACCGTGAAGGGTAAGATTATTGATACAAATAATGAGCCGATTATTGGTGCAACAATTATTGTGGAGGGTGATGTTTCACACGGAACAATTACCGATATGGAGGGAAATTTTACATTGGCGAATGTTTCCTCAAATGCGGCATTACAAATTACGTATGTTGGAATGCAAAGTCAAATCATTGCGGTTAATGGGAGGAATATAATTAATGTTGTTATGGAAATTGATACAGAATTATTAGACGAATTAATAGTAGTCGGATACGGAACACAAAAGAAAGCAAACCTAACAGGCGCTGTATCTGTTGTAAATTCACAAGATATTGAATCTCGTCCAGTTGTTAACGTAAGTCAGGCGCTTCAAGGATTAGCACCAGGATTAAATATTACTCAATCAGGGACATTAGGAGGAAGTCTTGAAAATAGGCCAAGTATAAATATCCGTGGCGTTGGATCAATTGGAGAAGGGTCTAAAGCATCACCTTTAATTTTGATTGACGGCATTGAAGGGGATATAAATTCTTTAAATCCGCAAGATATAGAAAGTATTTCGGTATTAAAAGATGCCGCGGCTTCTTCGATTTATGGCTCCAGAGCTCCATTTGGAGTTATCTTAATTACTACTCGACAAGGAAAGGAAGGGAAAGCAACTATCCATTTAAGTTCAAATGTGAGGATGAACATGCCCACACTGATTCCTGAAATGATGGATTCCTATACATTTGCCACGTTTTTCAATGACGCAGGAATCAATTCGGGACAAACTCCATTTTTTACAAACGAGAGGATTAAAAGAATAAGAGATTATATGGATGGTAAGATAACTACAACAATTATTCCTAGAGCTACAAATCCTACTATTTGGGCTGATGGTTATATGGAAGGAAATGACAATGTTGATTGGTATAAAGCTCTATTCAAATCAAAAACAGTTTCTCAAAATTATTCAATTGATGCAAGTGGTGGAAACGAGAACGTCAAATACTTTCTTTCAGGAGATTTTTTAAATCAACCTGGCTTTATGGTTTTTGGTAAAGACCAATATGATAGGTATAATACAACTGCTAAATTAGATGCACAACTATTGAAGTGGTTGTCTGTTCAATATACTGGAAGGTTTAGTAGAGAAGAGTTTCAAAGGCCAAGTTTAATGAATGATGGATTTTATAACGACGTTGTTCGCCAAGGATGGCCAATGCTCCCGCTTTATGATAATAACGGTCAATTATATGATAGTCCCTCTCCAGCTCTGAAGCTACGGGATGGAGGAAAAGCAAAAAAGCAGACAGATAAACTGACACAACAGATAAATCTAACTATTGAACCAATTACTAATTGGCGGCTTTTCGGAAATTTTGCTTACAGTAAAGTAGATGATTTTTATCATTGGGACCTTCAAAAAACGTTTAATCATAATGTGAACAATGAACCAATTCCTGCTGGTACAGTCTCAAAAGCACATGAGGAAGCCTATCGTAATAATTATTTCAACTCGAATGTTTATTCAGAATATCTAAATTCAATTAATAGTCATACTTTTAAGTTGATGGCTGGAGTACAGTTTGAGCAAATGTTAACTAGGTACTTGATGGCGGAACGTGAAGGTATAATAGTGCCAAATATACCTTTATTAGATGCCACTTCTGGAACTGACCACACTGGAAAAACAGTTCCACCGTTAGTTTCTGGTAATAATAATGATTGGTCAACCATTGGATATTTTGGACGTATCAATTACGATTTTAACGAACGGTATTTATTGGAACTAAACTTCAGGTACGACGGTTCTTCTCGTTTTCGGAAAGATAGGAGATGGGTTTTCTCACCTTCATTTTCTGCTGGATGGAATATTTCACGAGAAAAATTCTGGTCTGCTTTAGAAGAAAAAATTAATATATTTAAAATCAGAGGTTCTTATGGTGTTCTTGGAAACCAAAATACGGATAATTGGTATCCTACTTATCTTGTTATGCCTATTGGAATTTCAAATGGTTCTTGGATGGTAAATGGTGCACGACCAAATACATCTTCTGCCCCAGGTATCATAAGCTCCACATTAACATGGGAAAAAATTAGAACTTGGAATTTAGGAGCTGATTTAGGATTTTTGAATAATCGATTGAACTTAACTTTTGATTATTTTAATCGATTTACAGACGATATGATTGGACCATCACCGGAATTACCGGTTATTTTAGGTACTGATGTTCCAAGATCAAACAATACTAATCTAAAAACTTTTGGCTTTGAACTCAATTTATCTTGGAGAGATCGAGTATCCAATGATCTAAGCTATAATGTTAATTTCTTATTGGCAGATTCGAGAACTAAGATAACTAAGTATCCCAACCCAACTAACAGTATTGATAGATATAGAGAAGGACAATTAATGGGAGAAATATGGGGGTATACTACTTTAGGTATTGCAAAAACAGACGAAGAAATGAACAATCATCTACAATCATTATCCAACGGAGGACAAAATGCATTAGGAAGTAATTGGGCGGCAGGAGATATTATGTTTCAAGATTCTAACGGAGATGGGATGATAAACGATGGAGCAAGAACAATTGATAATCATGGAGATTTAAAAATTATTGGTAACTCTACACCTAGATACTCAGTTGGTTTAGACTTAGGAGTAAATTGGAGAGGTTTTGATTTTAGAACTTTCTTTCAAGGGATTCTTAAAAGAGAGTATTATCACACAACTCCGGCTTTTTGGGGTGTTAGGAGTGGCATTTGGTGGTCTACAGGATTAATGCCACATTTAGATTACTACAGAAACAATCCTGAACATCCATTAGGATTAAACTTAGACTCTTACTATCCAAGACCATTATTTGCAAGTGGAAAAAATCAATGGGCTCAAACCAAATATCTACAAGATGCATCATATATAAGACTTAAAAACTTGCAAGTTGGATACACAATACCTTCGAAATTTTTAACAAAAACAAAAAGTATAAATAAGATTAGAATATATGTAGCTGGTGAAAATATTTGGACTATGACTAAAACTGCAAAAATGTTTGATCCAGAAACAATCGACGGTGGAGTTAGTGGTAACATATATCCATTATATAAAACATATTCTTTGGGATTAAATATAACGTTATAAATTTAAGCAATGAAAACAAATAAATATTTATTTTTTATAGTATTATTCTTAATACTCATGAGTTCTTGTCAAGATTTTTTAGATAGAGAACCGTTATCATCCATTACACCTGAGAATTATTTGAACGAAGAATCTCAATTAGCAGCTTATGCTATTGCGAGATACAATGTTATAACAGACATGGGGTATTTTGAAAAAGATCATCACACGGATATACAAGCTCGTCGTTATCACGATAATCGATACGTTCCAGGTGAATGGAAAGTTCCTCAAAGTGGAGGTGATTGGGCTTTTGGCGATATTTATCAATGTAATTATTTTCTAGAGAGAGTTATACCAAAGTGGAAATCAGGACTTATTACAGGAAATGTCGATAATATTAATCACTATATCGGAGAAGTTTACTTCTTAAGAGCATATAACTATTTTAATAAACTTGTTGCGTTGGGAGATTTTCCTATCATAAAAACGACATTACCAGATAACCATAAAGCACTCATTGATGCAAGTAAAAGAATGCCAAGAACAGAAGTCGCACGTTTTATTATATCTGATTTAGATTCTGCGATTATGTTGATGAAAAATGTATCACCAGATGGGCGTAAAAACAGGTTGTCGAGTTTATCCGCTCAACTGTTCAAGTCACGTGTTTCTTTGTTTGAAGGTTCATGGTTAAAGTATTTTAAAGGAACAGAGTTTGTTCCAAACGGTCCTAATTGGGCAGGAGCACAAAAAGATTATAATAACTCTTATACTTTCCCTTCCGGGAGCATTGACGGAGAAATAGACTATTTCCTAACTCAGGCGATGGAATCAGCAAAAGTTGTTGCGAGCACAATAGAGTTAACCGAGAATAATATGTTGAAGGAAATAGATATGTCATATCACGATTATGCAGTAGCAAGTGCTGCTAATCCTTACTTACAAATGTTTAGTGAAGTGAATCTATCTCCATATAGCGAAGTGCTTTTTTGGAGAGCATTTAATGTTGGTCTTGGTGTTATCAACACTTATGCTTTAAAAGTTCAAGAAGGAGATGGTGTTGGTTATACAAGAGGATTTGTGGATGGTTATCTGATGTTGAATGGGTTGCCCATTTATGCAGAGAACTCTGGATATCTTGGCGATGACTACATTAAAGATGTAAGAAAAAGACGTGATAGGCGGCTGAACTTTTTTTTAGCTGAGCCTGGACAAATTAATATTTTATACCCCTCACCTTTAGGTACTCATGGATCACCTGTTGCAATAATTCCTGATATAATGAATTTATTGGGTAATCATGATCAGCCCACAGGTTATCATCATACCAAGGGTAATAATTATGACGGTGTCCATTATGGACAACATACCGGTGGTTCAACAGGAAGTATAATATTCAGAGCTGCGGAAGCGTATCTAAATTATATTGAAGCGTGTTATGAAAAAAAAGGCGCTTTAGATGTAGACGCTATGCTATTTTGGAAAAATATCAGAGAAAGAGCCGGTGTCGACACGGATATATATAAAACTATAAATGCTACGGACTTAGTTAAAGAATCTCGAAATGACTGGGGTGTTTATTCAGCGGGAAACTTTATCGACAAAACTTTATATAATATAAGGAGAGAAAGAAAAAGCGAATTAATAGGTGAAGGATTGAGATACATGGATTTAAAAAGATGGAGAGCATTAGATCAGATGGTTGACACCCCATATCATGTTGAGGGTTTCAAATTATGGGGTCCAATGAAGGAATGGTATCCATCAGGCTCCTTGACTTATAGTGTTGGAAATGAGAGCACTGTATCTGACCCGAAGTTGAGTGCTTATTTAAGGATTTATCAAAAAACTCCAACTTCATTAGCATTTAACGGTTATAGATGGACTATGGCTCATTATTTAAACCCAATAGCAGTCCAGCATTTTTTAATTACGACCGAAAATGCAGATGTTACAAAGTCTCCGATTTATCAAAATCCTGGATGGCCAATTGAAGCTAACAAAGGTGCTGTCGGTTATTAATGATTACTTTTAATCTTGTTTTAAGTTTCAACTATAATATTTTCATTATGCGATTTTATATACTTTTTTGTATTGTTTTTTTGTTAGGCTGCAATAGCCCGGTTTCAACCATTGACCTTTCCGGTGAGTGGCAGTTTCAAACCGATCCGCATGATCGGGGCATAGACGAGAAATGGTATGAGAAGAATTTACCTGAAACTGTAAAGCTCCCTGGTTCAATGGTTGAAAATGGTAAGGGAGATGCTATCACATTCGACACTAAATGGACAGGCGGGATTAACGACCCGCAGTGGTATAATAATCCAAATTATGCACCTTATGTTAGTGCAGACAATGTTCGTTTTCCATTCTGGCTTCAACCGGAGAAAAAATACACCGGTACCGCCTGGTACCGGAAAAGTTTTTCCGTACCTGCGGGCTGGAAGGAAAAATCTGTGAGGTTAACACTAGAACGTCCTCATTGGGAGTCCACTGTGTGGATTAACGACGTTCATATAGGTATGCAGAACAGTTTGGCCGTAGCGCACATGTTTGATGTTTCCCCATACTTAAGAACGGGTGATAATACAATCACTGTTCGTATAGACAACCGGGTAAGGAATGTTGATGTGGGTATAAATTCACACAGTATTACCGATCATACCCAATCGAACTGGAACGGTATTGTGGGTAAGATGTTTTTAAGGGCGACTGGCAAAATAATATTTGATAAAGTCGATGTTTTTCCTAACGTGAAAGATAAGTCAGTTGAAATAAAGGCAACCGTTAATAATTTTCTTTCGGAAACACAAACTGTAAAGTTTTCTGCTGATGCACGCCTTAAAAAGGATGGGAAAAAAACAGGAGGTCAATCTTGGGAGTTTGAGATGTTTCCTGGAGAGAATAATGTAAAAATGACATATAGCCTGGGGAAAGATGCTTTGCTTTGGGATGAGTTTAATCCAAATGTATACGAACTACTGCTAGCTTTAAGTTCCGGCAAAGAAGCCGACACACATTCCGTTGATTTTGGGCTACGTGAATTTAAGGTAGAGGGTTCACGTTTTGCTATTAATGATCGGCCGGTATTTCTGCGTGGAACGCTTGAATGCGCCATTTTCCCATTAACAGGGTATCCGCCCACAGATACAGGATATTGGAAGAAAATATACACTGCTATACAAGCTCACGGATTGAATCACATTCGATTCCACTCGTGGTGTCCTCCTAGAGCAGCCTTTGAGGCTGCCGATGAAATGGGTGTCTATCTTCAGGTTGAATGTTCCTCATGGGCCAACCAAAGCACCCAGTTGGGAAGTGGATTTCCGGTTGACCGGTATGTTTGGGATGAAAGTAAAAGAATTATCCAAGCCTACGGAAACCATCCTTCGTTCGTGATGATGGCTTATGGCAATGAACCCGGCGGTCCGAAACAAAGTGAGTATCTCACAGAGTTTGTAAGCTATTGGAAAGACAAGGACAATCGTCGTGTTTATACCAGCGGTGCCGGCTGGCCGGTTTTGGAGGTAAATGATTACAACAATATTCCAGAGCCTCGTATCCAAGGATGGGGAGAGGGTTTGAATAGCATCATAAATGCTCAGCAACCTCAAACAGATTATGATTGGATACAAAAAATGCCAAAAGACGGAATTCCAGTAGTAAGTCATGAAATTGGACAATGGTGCGTGTATCCCGATTTCAAAGAGATAAAAAAATATACCGGAGTGTTGAAACCCAAAAACTTTGAAATCTTTCAGGAAAGTCTTCTGGCACACAATATGGGACATTTGGCCGATAGTTTCTTACTTGCATCCGGTAAGCTGCAAGCATTGTGCTACAAGGCAGACATCGAGGCGGCGCTTCGCACACCCGGTTTTGCCGGATTCCAGTTGCTCGATTTACACGATTTTCCCGGTCAGGGAACGGCATTGGTGGGTGTTCTTGACCCGTTTTGGGAAGAGAAGGGATACATAACTCCCCAAGAATATAGCCGCTTTTGCAATTCTACAGTTCCGTTGGCACGACTGGATAAGTGTATTTTTACCGAAGGCGAGACAATGACGGCAAAAATTGAGGTAGCCCACTTTGGAGGAGAGCCTTTACAGACGATAAGTCCAAAATGGCAGCTTTTGCAAGACGACAAAATTGTTTCGGAAGGAGTATTGCCCCAACGTGATATTCCGTTAGATAATGGAATACAACTGGGAGAGGTAGTTTATACGTTTGAAAATAAAAATGAACCTCGGAAACTGACACTGAAAGTCAATGTAGATACATTTGAAAATTCGTGGGATATCTGGGTTTATCCGGCAAGCCATGAAGCTGAACCGAGTGACATCAGAATAGTCGAGAACCTTGATAAACCGACTTTAGAGTATCTGCAGAACGGAGGTAAGGTATTACTCAGTCTTGGAAAAGGCAAAGTGTCCCCGGAAATGGGAGGAGACATAGGAGTCGGTTTTTCCAGTATTTTTTGGAATACGGCTTGGACTAGAAATCAAAAACCACATACATTGGGTATTTTGTGTAATTCAACCCATCCTGCTTTGAAGCACTTTCCTACAGAGTATTATTCCAATTGGCAATGGTGGGATGCGATGAGTCACAGCGATGCCATCATGTTGGATTCATTATCTATAGATTTAAAGCCAATTGTTCGGATTATAGACGATTGGGTGACTAACAGGAATCTGGCCTTGATATTTGAGGCAAAAATAGGTAATGGCAGTATAATCGTAAGCGGTACTGATCTTGTCAATAATTTAGAGTCACGACCCGAAGCTCGTCAATTGAAGTTTAGTATAATTCAGTATATGGAGAGTAATAATTTTAAACCATCGAAGGTCTTAAATGGAATCGAATTGAAAAAAATAATAAAATCATGAAAGAATCAGAATGAAAATATATTTAGGTATAGGCGCTTAGAGCGCACTATTAAAATAAAGCTGCTACCTTTGTAATATGGCAAAAGTGATCCGTATTGTCCGGAAAGAGTGGTCTCCCAGGCAGACCAGCGGATATTTGGAGAAATATGAACAAATCCTTGTCTCCGTTGAAAATGCCAATAAACTCATCCGCCAATATGTCCCAAAAGGGGTATCTTTCAAGGACTATCCCCCGGAGAGAATAAAGCAGATACAGCATAAGTTGAACAACAGACCGAGAGAAAAAATAGGATTCAGTTCATCAAAAGTTGAGTTTTACAAACAATTTCAGTAATATTGCACTTGCTGCTTGACCCTAGGTTCATAATATTTTTGTACCTTTACAAAAATATATTCAATTGCATCAGGCAGTTTAAGTCGCCTTCTGTATCAACCCTCCAATAATACGAAATAAATTTGGCCAATCAGTTTGACACTTTAATTTTGTAAAATTATGACAAGAGAAAGGCGTCAATGGAGCAAGGATCAGAAGCTCCCGATCATTCAGGAAGTTGAAGTTAATGGATTATAACCCACGCTTCGAAAATATCGTCTCTCTCAATCGTTGTTTCATAAATGGGAACGCCGGTTTAATGAACAAGGCATGGCAGGGCTCGAGCCAAAAATACCCCAAAGTTGATCCCGAGAAACGTAAGATGGAATAGGATATCAAACGGCTCAGGAAGATGGTCGGGGAACCAAGCCTGAGGTTGTGGTTTAAAGATGAACTCTTAAAAAAACCATTTTTAAGACAGGATGCCATACAAGTAATGGAGTTATTTGAAGACCAGGAGTCCGTTACGAAGCGATTAAAGTGGAGCGGTATTAATCCGGGCAATTTTTACTATAAGTCGAAAAGAAGAAAACCAAGTTCCACAAGCTTAAGGACAGATGGCGGTATTGCTACAAATCATGAAATTGTGGAAGAGATAAAAAACATATTGGGAATTGAGTTTTTATGTTATGATTATAAACCTGTTGCAGATGAATTGTTTGACCGAGGTTTTATCGTGAATCATAAAAAAGTGTTACCGGTTAATGAAGGAGAATAAGCTTCTGTGTGGGAAATCCATCTCGACGCATTTCGGCAAACGGAAATTTGTCCGTTTCCGTAAAATCAGGGCAGAATATCCCCTGCAGCATCTGTGCATGGATATCAAGTACATCCCTGTAAACGGGCGGTTTGCATACCTGCTTTCTTTAATCGACGTTTATACCCGCAAGATTATGGTTTATGTCCTCAGACGGAGCATTCGCCAGCATGATATACTGTGGCTGCTTAAAAATGTGTTGCCTGAAAAGGCCAATGCTCCAATTACCCTGCGCAATGATAACAGGAACCAGTTTATCGCTAAGTCAATAAGGGCATATCTGGAAGAGATTAATGTAATACATGAATTTGCCCATATTGCTACTCCCAAAGACAATTCCTATATTGAGGCTTATCACAGTATTATGGAACGGGAACTGGTATCGCACTACGAATTTGAATCCTTTCGTCATGCGGATATGAAAATAGCCCAATACATTTTCACCTATAATCATATTCGCAAACATGGTTCATTAGGCCTTGGAACAACTGTTGCGGTGTGGAACGAGTATTTTTTCAGACAGACATCAGATAAACAATCAATTGCCGTAAAGCCGGAGGGATTGTCAAGGTTTTTTTAATGAAAAAAATTTACCCTCGAAACTTGACAGACCGGAACAAAACTTTTTTTCTTCAAAAACAAAGTTTAACCTTTATAATCCCGCAAGCGGGGCTAAATTTGATTATCTGATGGCGAATGAAGTGATTTGTAACTATATTTGTAAAAAAAGTCAAACTATTTTTGATTTTTATTCCAGTTAATAAGGGGTAGGTACACTTCGCTCCTCGATTTCCAATTCTCGCTATGACAGAGGATAAGCTTGCTTATACTATGCTCATTTAGCTTAACGAAATAGTTTTTGTTCTGATATCCTACTGATAACAACGAGATTTATCTCTAACGGGAATTCTCTTTTCATATGTGAATAATTTTTACATGGATAAGAAGCTTGAAATAGAATGCCTGACAAATCTTTCTGAGGGAGACCATCGGTCATACGAATTATTATTCCTTACCTATCACCCTAAGATATATCATTTTTTATGCGGTTTTATAAAAAATGAGGCAGAGGCGTATGATATGACGCAGGAGATATTCTATAAAGTATGGATGAACCGTGAAATGATGGGGGAAGTCAAATCGTTTAAGGCTTATTTGTTTACCATGGCAAGGCATATGGTCTATAATCACTACGAACATAGTCTTGTAAAGGAGAAATATACCCTCAGCCAATTAAATCAGTCGGATACATATGAGCCGGAGCAGGATATGTTTGCCAAAGACCTTTCTCTATTAATCGACCTGGTGATCTCCCAAATGCCGGAACAACGTCAGCGAATATTTAAGATGAGCCGAAAAAAAGGCTTTTCAAATGATGAAATCGCCTCCCGTCTGAATATTCATAAAAGAACGGTAGAGAACCATATTTCCAATGCGTTGAGAGATTTGAGAAAAGCGCTCCAACATGTTTCTTTTTTACTCCTTTAAGAAAAATGCACTTTGGCTTGTGCGTTCCTCTCTGTTTTCCTGTCTACCTTAATATAAAACATACAACCGGCAGGATTGATATAATCCTTAACTAACGGTGTAAAGATAGATATTATATACAATGGATAAGCACCATATCCGCATATTGATAACCCGTTTTTTTGAAAATGATTTTCCTAAAGAATCCGTTCTTAAATTTCAACAATGGTTTACACGTAAAGAAAACAGCGTAGTAAAGAACGAGGTGCTGAATGAGTTGTGGGAGCGGGAAGAGGCTGAAGCTGATAGACATACCCTATTGGCTTTGGATGAAATGAACAGAAGAATTGGGAAGAATAAAAGAACAGGATACCTGTCGTTATCCCGAGGGCTGCTTCGTATTGCTTCCATTTTACTCTTGCCTGTAATAGGTGGATTACTTACTTATTGGTTCATAAGTAATAGATCAGATTCGATTACTCAGCCTATTTATAAAACAGCCATTGTGGAACATATTGTTCCCGATGGGGAAATGAAGCAGGTCCTTTTGCCTGACGGTTCCCAAGTATGGTTAAATGCCGGTTCCATGTTGTTATACTCCGATGACCTTTCCGGGCCGAGCCGGAGCCTGTTCCTGAGCGGAGAAGCAACTTTTCAGGTTGAAAAGAATCCTGAACGTCCTTTTATCGTCAAAACCCAATATATGCAGGTAGAAGCCCTTGGGACCACATTCAATGTGAAATCATACGTTGATGTGGGTACTATGTCCGTTACCTTGGAGGAAGGATCGGTGAGAGTAGATGTCACAGGAAAGGTGAATGCTTCGGAAGTGGTCAGTCCCAATGAACAATTGATTTACGACCATCGTCAGGGGAAAATATCAAAATTACAGGTTGATGCGGAACTCGTCTCCAGGTGGAAAGAAGGATATCTTGTGTTTGAAGAAGCTTCTTTTGAAGAAATTATCCATACCATAGAGCGCCGTTTCAATGTTACGGTTAATTATAATATAAGGAAATATGGCGGGGGGCGATTTTCTGTCAAATATACGCCTTATGAGGACGTCCGGCAGGTGTTAACTATTTTGGAAACATTGAATCCCGGATTGAAATGGACAATTAAAGATAACACCATTGATATAAGATAAGAGAAGGAGAGCTTGCCCATGAAAAAAAGAGCCGGGAGGCCTGTGTTGCAAAAAGCTTCCCGGTTTGAAATCGCTACATACTACAACAAATACTATCCATGAAACGAAGACAGGGATAATTGCATAAAGTACTAACTATCAATTTACAAAATTATGAAAATATATCTAATAAAAAACAGATGGAGAATAAATTATTTGAAGAGACTCTTCTTTCTGTTCGTTACCTTTTTCTTTTTTCAGACACAAATCTCACAGGCACAACAGGTTTCCTTATCCAATACCCGCCTGACTCTCAGAACTGCTTTTACCGAAATTGAAAGGCAAACGGACATGTCGGTCGACTATAACCGTGAAATTATCGATGTAAACAAAATAATATCGATACCCCGCAAAGAGGGTGAGTTATCCGATATCATGACCGTCTTACTGCAAGGTACGGAATACACGTATACGATAAGAGAAAACCACATAGTAATCACCAAAGCGCCTGTAATAGCGCAACAGCAGAACAAGAAAAATGTCAACGGTACCATTACTGACATCAATGGGGAACCCATTATTGGTGCTAATATTGTAGAAAAAGGTACCACAAACGGTACGGTAACCGATATCGATGGAAATTTTCTGTTGAGCGTAGCAAATAACGCCGTACTGCATATATCATATATTGGCTATTTGGCGCAGGAAGTAATAACAACAGGTCGAAATACTGTCAATGTGGTTTTGCAGGAAGATACAAAAGCATTAGAGGAAATTGTGGTTGTGGGCTATGGAGTGCAGAAAAAAGTAAATTTGACGGGAGCAATAGGAACAGTAAAAACAGATGAAGCATTAAAAGCCCGTCCTGTAACCAATGTCCAGGAGCTGCTTTCCAGTTCCGTACCTGGATTATTTATTTCAAAAGGAAGTGGAGCTGTAGGGTCAGGTGCAAGTATCAATATTCGGGGAACTTCAACAATTGGTGCAACTTCCAGCGCCCTGATCCTGATTGATGGGATTCCTGGAAATATATATACGCTAAATCCAAATGATATTGAGAGTATCTCAGTCTTGAAAGATGCCGCATCCGCCTCTATTTATGGTTCTCGTGCAGCGAATGGGGTTATCTTAATCACCACAAAAATGGCAAAGACTTCAGATCGACCTGTGGTGGAACTATCAACGAATGTGGGTATCCAAAATCCTCAATTTAAACTCGATTTTGTCGGTGCTGAAGATTATATGCGTTTGTACGATCAAGCAATGATGAATGATGGTAAGAATGCTTTTTTCGGAGAACAAGGCATTCAAGATTTAAAAAATGGCAAATACCCGGATAATAAATGGTATAAAGAGATATATCGTAAAAATACGGTAATCAATAATGTCCATTTGGCCTTGTCCGGAGCAGAAAAATCTATCATTTATCGTGTCTCGGTTTCAAATGATTACCAACAAGGTAATTTACCCAATAATAATTATAATCGATTGATATTTAAGCCTGACCTTCAATTTCAACTGTTGAAGAATCTGAAAGCAAGGACCAATATGCAATATACGCAGACAAATATCGAAAAGCCTGGCGAAGATATGAACACGTGGCAGTCTCAAACCAGTCGCATTTCCCCTATAACTCCGATTAAAGAAAAAAATGGATTATATGGAGTTGGCTCTTCTATGGCCGGAAATCCAATAGCCGGTGTTCATGAAGCAGGATATGGGAGGGAACGTCACAAAGAAATGCTTGCTATTTTTGATGTAACGTATACGCCTGTTGAAAATTGGAATATAAACGGAAACGTTGCTTCATATTCTTCTGATGTAAGATATAAGGACCGAACAAAAACTTATCATCTATATGATACAGAGGGAAATGTGGCAAAGACAGAAAACTTGGTGCCAACACTGAAAGAGACAAGCACATACAATTATAGGACGCAATTACAATTCTTGTCAGATTATGGTTTTAGTATAAGTTCTAATCACAATTTTAAGATATTAGCCGGTTATTCGCAAGAGTATGTCAAGTCAGAAGGCTTCTGGGCCTCACGGGATAATATGCCATTTGATAATATTGACGTATTAGAAGTGGGTAGCACTAACTTGCAAAATGGTAGCCATGCGTATGATGTTGCTATTCAATCGATATTTGGGCGTTTAAATTATGATTACGATGGTAAATATTTATTTGAGGCCAATTTAAGAACAGACGGTTCTTCCCGTTTTGCAAAAGGGTATCGATGGGGAATTTTTCCCTCTTTTTCTGCAGGATGGAATATACACAGGGAAAGTTTTTTGGAAGAATCGACTTGGCTGTCTGAATTTAAAATAAGAGCATCTTGGGGAACCCTTGGAGATGCGGAGAAAGTCGGACATTATGCAACTGCCCAGGTTTTAAACTACAATCCAAAAATTTATTCTTTCAATAACGTTCTTGTCGGAGGAGCCTTTAATAACCAGGCTATCAATAAAAACATCACATGGGAAGTATCAGAGTTAGCCAATATTGGATTAGATTTTGGAATGTATGATCAGAAGGTTAAATTTTCTTTCGATTACTTCAATAATTTGAGAAAAGATATCCTCTATCAGGCACCTGTTCCTACAGAATTTGGTTTAGCAGCTCCTTATTCGAATTTGCTTAAAATGAGAAATAAGGGAATGGAATTCTTAGTTATGTACGATGATTATTCCGGAGACTGGAATTGGGGAATTGATATGAATGCCAGTTTTTCTAAAAATAAGGTTTTAGAAATGGGCGACTCAGACAGATGGATTGAAAACAATACAATAACCTATTTGAATGACCGCTATCAGCTTGCTTACGGGTATGAAGCCGATGGATTATTCCAAAGTCAGGAGGATATAGATAAGCATGCCAGGCAAGGCAATGTGATGCCGGGGAATATTAAATTCAAGGATCAAAATGGAGATAATATTATTGATGGCGACGACCGTGTAGTCCTTAATAGGAAGGTTCCTATAAATTTTGGAATAAACCTTCGTTTTGGATATAAAAAGATTGACTTTTCAATGAATACGTACGGACGTTTAAATGTTATGAGATATATTAGCGGTTATGAAGGTTGGGCGTTTTACCTTTCTCAGAATGCACGTCCTATGCACCTTGATTCCTGGAGTGAGACGAATAAAGACGCGTCTTACCCTCGCTTAACATTGACAAATACATCTAATGATACCCAGTATAACAGCTACTGGTTGCGTAATTCGAATTATTTGAAGATTCAGAATGTTCAGGTAGGATATACTGTCCCTGGTGATATCCTGAAGAAGGTAAATATTCAATATTTACGATTTTATTTGACAGGACAGAATATTGCAACTCTTACAGGTTACGATGGATTTGATCCTGAAGGTGGTTGGTATCCATTACCACGTACGTTTGCATTTGGTTTTAATTTTAAATTTTAATTGTAATGAAGCAGTTTAATATATATACGCTTATTGCTATAATTATAATAATGAGCAGTTGTGCTGATTTTTTAGATCGTGATCCATTATCACAAGCGTCAGAAAATACATTCTGGAATACCGAAGCTGATGCAGAAAAAGGAGTAAATGCCCTTTATGCGATTATGCCGGGACAACGGGATTTTTGGAGAGATTGCCAAAGTGATAATTCTTTAATGACAAACTCTTGGGGAGAAGGTGGCTTGGGATATATTAGTCAGGGCATTCACAATGCTGCAACAAGTTATCTTAATGAAGAATGGGTTTACGCTGATATTTATCGTATTCTTTATTATATTGATAAACTTAATGGAATGGAAATTGATCAGGCGAGAAAGCAACGATTTGAAGGAGAAGCCCGATTTATTTTAGCACTCAAATATTATCGAATGACTCGTCATTTTGGAGATATCCCTTTGATTAAAGAAAAACCTATAGAACTGGAGAATGCAGCTTTACCACGTACATCAAAACAGGAAGTACTAGACTATGTATTAGAAAATGTTGAAAAAGCGATAGATTATTTACCTGAGAGTTATAGCGGAAATGATGTTGGGCGTATCACAAAAGCGGCAGCTCTGACTTTAAAAGCTGATATATATTTGGATATGGCCAGTTACAAAAAATTCCATGACGGCGAGGATGCTACAGTACTTTGGCGGGAGGCCGCGAATGCTGCACAGGAAGTGATTAATATGAATATCTATGAGTTGGAAGAAGATTTTGCTTTTTTATTCATTGCGGAATCAAATAATAATAATAAAGAAGTAATTCTGGCTAATCAATACAAAGAAAATGAACGCACGCATATGCTGCCAGTGCTTGCTTCTCCTGCCGGAACAGGTTTAACAGGTCAAGGATGGGCAAGCTTTTGCCCGACGCGTGATCTGGTGGATTCGTATGAAATGATTGATGGGAAAACCATTTATGAGTCTTCTCTTTATGATATGGAAAATCCCTGGGAAAATAGAGATACAAGGTTGAAGAAGACCTTTTTCTTACCAGGTTATGAATGTTTACGTCCGAACGGACAATATGAGCCCTATATGCCACATCCTGCCTTCAACAGGCCGGAACGCATAAATAATGAAGGAGGAGGAATTACCGGATATATGTATCTTAAATATAATGATCAGACATTGACTACTCCTAGTA
Organism: Parabacteroides sp.; assembly: GCA_028707405.1. Classification (GTDB taxonomy): domain Bacteria; phylum Bacteroidota; class Bacteroidia; order Bacteroidales; family Tannerellaceae; genus Parabacteroides. Next base: position 16,760 of record JAQWBH010000032.1, read on the forward strand.
GTTCATGGATAAATTTTAGCCTGTATCGCTATGCAGAAGTACTTTTAATAGCAGCCGAAGCGTTGAATGAATATGATCCGGGAAATAATCGTATTGTGGAATATGTTGATCAGGTGCGTCAACGGGCAGGCCTGCCGAGTGTCAGCTCAGTACAAAATGATCAGTACAAAATGCGTACTTATATTCGTGAGGAGAGACGGCATGAATTTGTGGCAGAGCACAAACGTTATTTTGATATACTCAGATGGAAAACAGCTGAAATTGTATTGAATAAACCGGGTTATGGGATAAATAAAGATGAGAACAGTGCAATTGGTGATTATACGCAAGAAATGTTTTTAGGGCAAAATCGCACCTTCGATCCTTCAAAACATTATTTGTGGCCAATACCACAAAAAGCATTGGATAATAATCTTAATTTAAAACAAAATCCGAATTGGTGAAAATCTAAATTAGACAGAAGTCAAAGGAGTTAATGAAAGATTCCTTTGACTTTCAAAAAATAGATAACAATGAAAATAATCAAGTTGACTTTTCTATGCTTTTTGATGTGTTCAATGGTTTTTTCTCAGGAGTGGAAATCTCAGGAATGGCCGATCTTAAAAAGTTATGACGGAGATCACCTTTTTCAAATTGCCTTGCCGTTAGGAGGTATCGGTACTGGAACTTTCTCTTTGGGAGGTCGTGGTGAACTTCGTGACTGGGAGATTATGAATATCCCGGGTAAAAAATACAGTACGGTAACAACAGGTAACAATGCTCCTTTTTTTGCCATCTATACAAAAGCTTTAGATGGTGAATCTTCTACAGCGCTTTTAAGCGGCCCGTTATACAGACATGAATATCTTCATTATGAGGGACGTCCGGTTAATCATCATGGATTACCCCGTTTCGAGGAAGCTTCTTTCGATGCGGCGTACCCCTTTGGACAGGTGCATTTGTCAGACAAATCAATACCGGTAAAAGTTACTATTAAAGGATTTAATCCTCTGATTCCAACTGATGAAGATGCAAGTGGGCTTCCTGTAGCTATCCTCTCTTATGAAGTGGAGAATATCACCGGACAATCAGTAGAAGTCTCCGTTTGTGGTTCTATACGTAATTTTATAGGAAAAGATGGGAGTCAATTTAGAACAGATTGGAAAGGTGATTATATACCAATTGGTGCAAAAAATAATAAAAATGAATTCCGTCAGACAGACGGTCTACAGGGGATTTATTTCTATTCGGATAGTGTTGATCGGGAAGATACAGCTTGGGGAACGATGGCATTAGTAACGCAGGCTATGGATGGTGTTACTTTTCGTACTTCGTCGAGGCAAGATAGCTGGAATAATGGAATCCTTAATTTCTGGGATGATTTTAGTGAAGATGGAATCTTGACGGAGCGGGATAAGTTGGAAGACCAGGATCCAATGGCTTCCTTGGCAATAAAGAAAATAATACCGCCTCATGGCAAAGAGACATTCACTTTTTTCCTTACCTGGAATTTCCCCAATCGTAAAGCATGGTCAAATACGGTTGTAGGAAATTATTATAGTCAGTTATATCCTGATGCATGGGATGCAGCGGAAAAGATTGTCCCTCAAATTCCTCGTTTGGAAAAAGAAACACTCTCTTTTGTGAATGCATTATTAAAAACTTCTTACCCCGAAGTAGTCAAAGAGGCTGCTTTATTTAATCTGGCAACATTACGTTCCCAGACAGTGTTCCGGCTACCCAGTGGACATATGATGGGCTGGGAAGGTGTCATGGATCGTTTTGGCTCTTGCGCCGGCTCATGTACTCATGTATGGAATTATGAAGTGGCGACACCTTTTCTTTTTGGGAATCTGGCCAAAACGATGCGGGATGTGGAATTTAACTATGCTACAAAGGAGAATGGCTTGATGAACTTCAGGGCGTCGTTACCTTTGTCGGAAGCCAATAAAGGAAATGCTGCTGCTGCGGACGGACAGATGGGGTGTATTATGAAGGTTTACCGGGAATGGCAACTTTCGGGAGATAACCAATTTCTGGGATCCAATTGGGGGCAGATAAAGAAAGTACTTTCATATGCATGGACAGAAAAAGGTTGGGATGGCAATCAGGACGGAGTCATGGAAGGTCGCCAGCATAATACAATGGATGTTGATTACTATGGTCCTAACCCTCAGATGGGCTTTTGGTATATGGGAGCCTTACGGGCTGCTGAAGAAATGGCTTTAGCGATGAAGGATCAATCTTTCGCAGGAAAATGCCGCCGTCTTTTTGAACAAGGAAGTGCCTGGATGGATGAAAATCTTTTTAATGGAGAATATTATGAACATAAAATTACAGATCCTCGTACGTTTGAGTTTCTGGATGTGCATGATCCCAATACTTCTATTCCTTCATTTCAGTTAGGTCGGGGGTGTCTTGTTGATCAGTTGGTCGGGCAATATATGGCACATATTTGTGGTCTGGGATATCTGGGTAATAAGGCCCATATACGAACAACGCTTAAGAGTATTATGAAATACAATTATGTGGAAGACTTTAGTCGTCACTTTAACAACATGCGTTCTTATGTGATGGGGGATGAGGCTGGACTCTTGATGGCTTCATGGCCCAACGGCCGGCTAGAGGTTCCATTTCCTTATTTCGCAGAGGTTATGACAGGTTTTGAATACAGCGCGGCCGTTGGAATGATCTATGAGAATATGGAAGAAGAAGCGTTAAAATGTATCGAGGCTATTCGTAAACGTCATGATGGCGCTAAGAGAAATCCGTTTAGCGAACCGGAATGTGGACATCATTATGCCCGATCAATGGCCAGTTGGGCTTCTGTTATTGCCTTAAGTGAGTTTCAGTACTCAGGAACGGACAAGACAATGTCTGTCACCTCTCGTCCGGGGACATATTTTTGGAGTAATGGCTATGCTTGGGGGCTTTGTGATGTAGGGGACTCAAGTGTGAAACTGGAAGTACTGAAAGGTTCTCTGTCCTTAGATAAATTTTCACTTTCGGATGGTAGAAAAAAAAATCTGAAACATATTCAAGTCAATGAAGGAGAATCTTATATAATGACATTCTAAGTAAAATAGTTCTAATCATATGAAATCAAATCATTTGTCTTATTTACTCGCAGTTGTTTTCTACTTTTTATTTGCTTGTTTCTCTTCTATGTCCCAGGATTGGAAAAAAGAGTTTAATGAAGAACTTTCTCTTTTAGGGCATAGAAATTGGATTGTTATTACCGATATGGCATATCCTCTACAGAATAAATCCGGTATTAAAACAATATACACCGGTGAATCTTATATGGATGTTCTGTCGTTTATTGATTATGAAATTAAAAAATCTTCCCATATTAACCCCGTGATTTACCAAGATCAGGAATTATCTTTCCTTGAGGATTCAGATGTAATGGGAATTGAAGACCTTAAAAAAGAGATAGCAGAACTGTTTGAAAAGAAAAGAATAAATTATCTGCCTCATGATAAATTAATTGCTCGTATGAATGAGGTTAGTCAAATGTTTACTGTTTTTATATTAAAAACAAATATGACTTTTCCCTATGTGTCAACGTTTATAGAACTTGATTGTGGTTATTGGAGTGAAGAACAAGAAAATAACTTATTAAGTAAGATGAACAAAAGAAATGAATAGATGAACGGTTTATTGATATATGGTTTAGGAATGGAAGAAGAATAAAAAGCGAAATCTGAAAATATTTTAGACATAAAAAGTCAAAGACTTTGGTTATCTCATCCAAAGCCTTTTAATGGCTCTTTTGACCGTAATATTGGATATAAAAGTGAAAATTATGAGAAAGAAAGATTGTTTGATTAAATCAAATTTTTATAGAGAATGTAGGCCAAGTAAACTCTTTGAATGAGAATAAATTAAATATGTATAAAGGATATGCCGGGAGGAGATAAGAATGAAAACACGCTCTGCACGCCCGATCCGATGGGACAACGTAAGATTGTCGGGAATGTCGACGCATATTTCATCAAATACATGAAACAACTGCATGAACTGTTCAGTAATTAGTCGACCCTTAAAAAGCATTCAATCATCTATATTACAGTGAAATAGTAGATATTTTTCTTGGTTAATTTTGCAAGTTTTCGTATATTTGAGATATAAATCTTGCAGAAAATTATGCTGACAAAACAACAAAACCGGTCACAACATTCATTGTTCTTTTCACTTGAAAGCACATTGAATCATAAGCACCCGCTATTCATTCTGGCCAATAAAATTGATTGGGAGATGTTTGAAAGAGAGTTCTCACCCCTGTATTGTCCCGATAACGGACGTCCGGCGAAGCCCATTCACCTAATGGTGGGTTTGTTGATCCTGAAACGTGTTTACGATCTCTCTGACGAAAGCATGGTGAAACAACGGAGTGAAAACAACTACTACCAATACTTTTGTGGGGAACAGGAGTTTCAACCCCGGGTACCTTGTGAAGCATCCGAGCTGGTTCATTTCCGTCATCGCATCGGCAAAAAGGGTGTTGAGCTGATCTTAAGGGAGAGCATTTGCATCAATGGTAAAGATTCGAACGATACGAACGTCTACATCGATACCACTGTCCAGGAGAAGAACATCACCTTTCCCACGGATGACAAACTGGCAAGGAAGATTGTCAAGAGGTGCTGGAAGATGGACTACAGAAATGGTTTGAAATTGCGCCAAAGTTACAGGCGAATCCTAAAAGATCTTTCCTGCGATCAACGCTTCCACAATCACCCACAAAACAGGGGTAAAGCCAGGAAAGCGGATAAGAAAGTGCGAACCATAGCCGGACGGCTCGTACGCGACGTGGAAAGTAAGCTGGGCACCAAGGTTAATGAGCAATGCATCAGCAAGGAGAAAGAGCATAAACTGTACGAGTTTGAAAACAAGGTATCCATCACACGAACCGGGACCGGTGTAATTGCAGGTGCACTGAGTTTTAGAAATGAATTTGACGGGCACACGCTGGACAAGGCTATTGAGCAAGTGGAGAAGTTGACGGAAAGAAAACCTCGAAATGTTATCTGCGACAGAGGCTACAGGGGAGGAAGTAAGGTCAGGGATACACTCATCCACATCCCCAAATCCTTTTCAAAATCTGTGAGTACGTATCGAAAGAATAAAGAGAGAAAGTCCTTCCGCAAACGGGCAGGCATTGATCCGGTAATCGGACACCTGAAAGAAGATCACCGTCTCTCCCGCAATTACTACAAGGGAATCATCGGTTATGAGATCAACGTGATGCTCGCAGCAGCCGGATTCAACTTCAAAAGGATGATGAACAAGTGGAAATTATCTTTTTGGCTCTTTTTTGAAAAGATATTTTTGTTCCTGAAAAGGCAACTTGACCCAATCAGGGGCGGTATAATTTTACAAATTAAAGAAAATTGGGCTTTTTAAGGCTCGACTAATTAGAAGATTTGCGGTTTATTAAATTATTTTGAAAGAATGAAAAATTTTAATGCAATAATCACAGCATGAACCCTATTTTGAAAAATTATTGCCTTTTGGTTTTGTTTATGCTTCTATTATTTAGGGTAACCTTCGCTCAGGATAACAAAATACAATTATCCGGCGAGTGGCAAGTAAAACTTGACCCAAACAATGAACAGCAGATGGACAAGGCAGATAAAGCTTTTAAACTAGAGGGAACAATTGTGTTACCGGGCTCCCTTGCTGAAAATGGATATGGGATAAGAACGATTGGATCCGACTTTGGCATACTCACGCCGGAATATAAATACATTGGGAAGGCCCGGTACATGCGGGAGATTTACATTCCCCCATCGTGGAGAAACAAAGAAATTGAAATTTTCCTGGAACGTGTATTGTGGGAATCCCGAATTTTTATTGACGGGAAAGAATTGAGCCGGCAGGATGCTTTAGGCACACCCCATGTTCACCGGTTGGGGAAATTATCTTCCGGCACGCATGAACTGGCCGTTTTGGTTGACAACGAAATGATTCACAACATTGGAGATAAGGGACATGCCTATTCTGATTATACTCAAAGCATTTGGAACGGGATCGTGGGACGCATGGAAATGCGAGCCCTCGATGCCGCGCGGATAGAAAGCGTGCGTGCTTTCCCCGATATTGAGAACGATCACCTGAAAGTGGAGGTAAACACGAACATCCTCCTGGGGAGCAATACCACGCTGGGTTATTTGGTGAAATCGGTGAAAACGGGAAAAATGGTGATGGATGGAAAGATCAACCCTGTAAACGGGAAAGATAACAACCCGTTTGTTTTCACGATCCCGGTAAATGGAAGACTCGAAAAATGGAGCGAGTTTACCCCCGAGGTGTACTTGCTTGAAATTTCATTAACTTCCTGCCAATCAGCCGATTCCCATGAAACCGAATTTGGTTATTACCAGGTAAGCCATGACGGTACCAAGGTATTGATAAACGGGAAACCGGTTTTCTTGCGCGGAAACCTCGACTGCGTCCATTTTCCGCTTACCGGATACCCGTCCTGTGACGTGGAAGACTGGGAGAGGATCTTCAAAACGTACAAGGATTATGGGCTTAATCACGCGCGTTTCCACTCCTGGTGCCCGCCTGAAGCGGCTTTCAAGGCGGCGAACAGGGTAGGTGTCTACCTGCAAGCCGAAGCTTCAATCTGGATTGACTGGTGGATGAGTACCGATATGGTGGTTCGAGGTCGCCCCGAGATGGATACGAAAGGACATCCCGCGGGGCTCGGGCGCGATCCGGAAAGGGACCGTTTCGTGGTGGAGGAGATGAACCGGGTGGTGGATACATATGGAAATCACCCTTCATTTATAATGTTTTGTATTGGTAATGAGTTGGGCAACGCCGATTTTGACGCGATGAACCGATGGATATCAGAATTAAAAACCAAAGACCCGCGCCGGCTGTACGCAGCGTCGACTGCCCGGCGGATAAATGATACCGATGATTACTCCGCAACACACCATATCCCCGATGTGGGGCGCACGCGTGGCCTTAACGGAGCTCGTACCGATTGGGATTTCGAAGAGACGTACGGGAAAGTTGACATCCCGATTATCGCACACGAGATAGGGCAGTGGCCCGTGTACCCGCGTTGGTCAGAAATAGAAAAATATTCAGGGGTTTTAAAAGCACGAAATTTTGAGGAATTTAGAGAAGTGGCGGATAAAAATGGGATAGCCAACCAGAGCGATGATTTTGCGAATGCTTCGGGCGCCCTGAACCAGATCATGTACAAGTATGAAATTGAATCCTTTTTGAGAACCCCCAGTTGTGCGGGTATTCAGTTGTTGAGCATGCAGGATTACCAAGGACAAGGCGAGGCGCTCATCGGATGGCTTGATTCCCACTGGAACAGTAAAAAGATAACAACGCCCGAGGTTTTTAGAAGGCATCACGACACGACCGTCCCTTTGTTACGAATGGAGAAATATGTGTGGACAACCGATGAAGTGTTCACCGCCTTCGCACAATTATCACACCATGCTCGGGATAAATTAACGACAGGGTGCAGTTGGAAAATAGAGGATGAAGCAGGGCAACCCCTTGCCAAAGGTTCTTTCGGAGAAAAAAGTTTCCCGGTAGGATCATTGACAGACTTGGGGCCAATATCACTGATTTTGAACACGATAGTAAAAGCGGAAAAATTGACCGTTATCATTGAAGTTGAAAACACCGAATATAGGAATCAATGGGATATCTGGGTTTATCCTTCGCAACGGGCCGAATTAAATAGTCGGTTCTTAAATGGGGGGAGCAACGTGATAGTGGCCGATGCACTAAACGACCAAACCTTGGAAGCATTGAAAAATGGGGCCAGCGTCCTTTTAATAGCCCATGAACTGGGAACCGAAGAGACTTCTGTTTTGGCGCATTATTATCCCTTGTATTGGTCGCTTACATTTTTTCCCGGACAAGGAAAAACCTGCATTGGCCTTCTTGTGCAAAACGGACATCCGGCTTTTTCGGACTTCCCTACCTCTTACCACAGCGATTGGCAATGGGAAACCATAAGCAGTGATGCTAAAGGCTTTCTGTTGAACGATCTCCCGGGCAAGTACAAACCAATCGCACAGTCTGTGGATGACTTTCATCGGAACAACAAAATAGGATCAATCTTTGAGTTGAAAGTAGGTCAAGGGAAATTACTGGTGTGTGGATATAACCTAAACTCGAAGTTGCCCGTCGCCATTCAATTGAAAGAGAGTTTATTGAATTACATGCATTCTTCCGCGTTTGATCCGCGATTAACTGTTGATCCAGATTGGTTATTAAACCTGATGCCGCTAATTCCTCAGGCAGAGAGCGTTCGTTTACCGGATGAATTCGAGGGGGCGATATTGAATGTGGACGCAGGTGCAAGAATGAGCAAACTAAATGAAAATATTGCATGGTCTACGGAATTGGATGAAGTCAAGATAGCACATAATACCAACTATCACGTGCAATGCGACGGTGTCTGGCGGGATGACAAAGGAGCGGCTTGGCACGGACGACAAATGGAATTGCAAATCAATTGTCCCGAGGGGATTCTGGGTACACTGTATGTGCATTTTCATGATTGGAACAGTGACGGCCGATCAGGTATCTTGGAATTTGAAGGAAGAAAGACCAAATTGGAAGAGCACGGTGGTGATGGATCATGGGTGAAGCTCCATGTAATGCGGGAAGACAGCAATGATGGTAAGCTGGTACTGAAGACTGACGTCAGCTCCGGTTCCAACTTGATGATAACTGAAGTGATTTTGATTAAAGAATGATAAGATTTCATAAGTGTCCACTAAAGAACGCAAATAGCTCTTTGAAATAATTGAATATTGGTCTTATATAGCTAATTTTCGAGCGAACGGACTTGATTCTGTAACTTTACATTCTTAATTGAATGGCATATGGCTTACAGCATTTCTCCCTCGAAGCAAGTTCAATCGGATCGCAGCAAAATACGAAGGCGATAAATATGTAAAGTTCTTCACTTGTTGGAACCAACTCCTAACATTGATGTTCGGCCAGCTTTGTAAT
>JAQWBH010000033.1 GCA_028707405.1 Parabacteroides sp.
AAACAAAGGTATGCATGTAGTGCATGTAGGTTGTTTTCATCTTTAAGGTTAAATAGAACTCTTTAAGTATACCTTATTAAAAATCCCCTGACAAAATTGAATGTCAGGGGATTTAAGTACCCAGAGCCGGGGGTGAAATAGTTAAATTGGGAACATTATAGGCTTCTTGTAATTCACATATTTATAGTTTTATGTGATTTATATTAAATGTATTATAACAATTTAGTCGTTTAATCGAATTTAGATAGATTGAAATAAATTTAGGATGTATGGGAACAATTTGGGAACAAATCAATATCTTTGTAGCAAACATAACATCATTGATTTATGAAGGTTTCTGCATTTCTAAGAAAGACCGCTAAGAAGAATGATACGGATAGTCAAGCGACCATCTACTTCCGTTTGCGAGACAAAAATAAGGATTTCAAATCGGCTAGCGAATTGACGATTAACCCGAACCACTGGAGCCCGGAGAAGCAAGGCTACAAAGACCGGGTTGCCTTGATAAGCGATGAAGTGAAAATGAAGTTGAGAAATGATATTCAAAGTATCATATCTCTCATTACTCAGAATTATACAGAAGATGCCGATGCTGAATGGTTGAGCGAAATGATCGACCGCTACCACCATCCCGACAAATACAAAACCCAAGAAGAGGTAGAAGCAGAAACAAAACTTACTTTTGGACAGCTTATGGATGATTTTCTACTGAAACACAAACTCTCCGAGGTCAGGCAGAAAAATTTCCGAGTAGTCAAGAGAGCATTGCTTCGTTATGAGCTATATGTAAGAGCGACCAAGCGAGGACAGAAGTCGTTTGTATTGGACATTGACAATGTCACTCCCGATACACTACAAGACATTTGGGATTTCTTTGAGAATGAGCATAAATATTATGAGTTGTATCCAGCTATTTATGAACAAATCACAGAAAAACGGATACCGAAGCCGAGAGGACGAAATACATTGATTGATTGCTTTTGCCGGATAAGAACTTTTTTCCTGTGGTGCTATGAGAAAAAGAAAACAGCAAACAGGCCATTTGACAATTTCAGGATTGAAGAATGTACATACGGTACTCCTGTTTACATCACATTGGAGGAGCGAGATAAACTATACGAGAAAGACCTGTCCGCTCATAAACAAGTGGAAATCCAACGAGATATATTTGTCTTTCAAAGTCTGATAGGCTGTCGGGTTGGTGACTTATATCGAATGACAAAGCAGAATGTAATCAACGGTGCGATAGAGTATATTCCCAGAAAGACAAAAGAAGGGAATCCGGTAACGGTAAGAGTTCCTTTGAACGACAAAGCAAAAGCTATATTAGAGAAGTATAAGGATCATGAAGGGAACAAACTCCTCCCATTTATTTCAGAGCAGAAATACAATGATGCTATAAAGAAAGCCTTTGAACTGGCAGAGGTAAACAGAATCGTTACTATTCTTGATCCACTCACGAACGAAGAGGTTAAAAAACCGCTATATGAAGTCGCCAGTAGCCACATGGCTTGGCGTACGTTCATCGGGAATATCTACAAGAAAGTGAAAGACCCGAATCTGATCGGAGCGTTGAGCGGACATAAGGAAGGGAGTAAAGCTTTTAGCCGTTATCGGGAGATAGACGAGGAAATGAAGAAAGAATTAGTAAATCTATTGGATTAATCGACGTTTTTTTGACTATGCGAACAATAAAAATGCAAACGATAATGTGAAGAAAGAATTAATAGGTATGTCAGAATAAAAATATACTTTTGTGCTAAATATCAGAATTTTATGATTTCAAAAGACCAAATAAAGGAATTACTTGTAGATATTGAGAATGAACGTGTTGAGCGAACGATTTCTACAAAGGACACGGATAAATTTGCCAAAGCGATCTGTGCTTTTGCCAATGATCTTTCTAATAAGAAGCTCCCTGGCTACTTAATGGTAGGCACTCATGATGATGGCTCATTGAATGGATTAAAAGTTACAGACGAGTTATTGAGAAATCTTGCCGGTCTTCGTTCCGATGGGAACATCCAGCCAAAACCTGCCTTGATGGTTGAAAAGGTATCGTTCCCCGAAGGAGATCTGGCAGTAGTTGAATTCTGCCGAGCAAAATTACACCTGTCAAATATAAAGGTACAACTTACGTTCGTATTGGAGCAAGAAAAAGTGAAGCGAATGAGGAGGAAGATAGGATTCTCCGTGAGAAAAGTGAAGTAAAATCTCCCACATTCGACACTACTCCTTGTTTACATAGTACGATTGATAATTTGGATTTAGACTTATTTAAGACGGAATACCTTCCGAAATTCGTGAAAGCAAGCGTTTTGAAAAATGACAAGAGAGAACTCAAGCAGCAATTAGCCTCTCTGCAACTATTTGATTTATTACACGATTGTCCGACTGTCGCAGGGGTTTTGTTGATAGGGAAAGACCCAAAACACATTCTCTTTGGTTCATATATTCAATACGTGCAATTTGAAGGAAAAACGCGAACGTCCAAAGTACTAAACGAAAGGCAATTCTCCGGCAATTTACTAACAATGCTGAAGGAGTTAGATTATTTTATCAAATACACTATTCAAAAGCAACGCCCGGTATTTGTTACGGTCTTACGAGAAGAAATGAGAATCAATTATCCATACGAAGCTATGCGAGAGTTGGCAATGAACCTTGTTATGCACCGGAATTATCAAACAAATGCTCCTGCCAAATTTTACGAGTATTCCGATAGGATTGAAATGGATAATCCCGGAAATCTTTATGGGAAGGTTAGTCCCGAAAATTTCCCCAATGAGACAGACTATCGTAATCCAGTTATAGCCGTTGCAATGAAAACACTTGGCTATGTAAATCAGTTTGGTCGAGGGATCGAAACGGTTCAAGAGGAATTGGAAGCAAATAAAAATGGCTTAGCTGTCTTTAAGTTTGAAGACATTACAACTTTCAAGGCTATTGTTATGAATGCTGATGAAGCAGAAAAAGGAGCAGAAAAGGAGAGGAATAGTGCAGAAAGTGGTGCAGATGGTGCAGAAAAGTCGGAGAAAAGTCGGAGAAGTGTCGGAGAAGAATGTCGGAGAAAAATTGACCGAAAGACAGAAGGCGATCTTGCAACATATTGAACAGAATAATGTAATTTCTGCTAAAGAGATCTCCACATTGTTGCAAATTGCAGATAGGACAGTCGAAAGAGATATACAAAAGTTAAAGGAGAAAGGTTTCCTTGAACGTATTGGTGGAGATAGAGGCGGTTACTGGGGAATAAAATAACCCACTTTACAGGTATATATCGCAAATTCAATCAATTACCATGTAATGGTTGTGCGATTTTCTATAAATGATATCGGATGCATCATTATTTCTTGAGCCGGTTAATATGTTCCAGTAGCCGATCAAAGTAATCCATAAGACCTTCGCCTTTTTCAACAGGAAAGGTTTGAAACGATAAAACAAAACTATCGAGCAATGCGTCATACTCTTTGAACTTTTCTCGCAGCAGGTTTTCATCTCCGGTCTCCCAGTAACGGCTATCATCCTTCAACTTGAAATCTGTTAAATATTTACTTTCCAGATGTCTAAATAAATTTATGATGATAGCATGTGTAGCCATTCCCGCAAATTGTGTTTTAGCAAATAGACGGTAAATATAGTCTCTTTCGGTTGCGTTTTTAGAATTACCGAAAAGGTAGATGCCCGACGAACAAGCCATAACACCATTAGAGAGAAACGTTAAAGAGATTGTTTCACATTCAGGTGGAGTAAAGCTTATTCCATAAATTGGACTGAAATGTTCTTGCTCGTTCAAAGTGTTGTTCGGAAAAACAGTTTCGGCAATACGATATTTCCATCCATAAACAGAACAAACATCTTTCACTTCTTCAATTAAGAGAGGCAAAGAAGCTGCATCCTTAATTCGTCCACTATAATGTATGCTTAAACCCATGAGAATGTAGATTGATTCACAAAAGTAACTCTTTTTGTGAAATGCTGATTATCTTTGTTGTAGCAATTATTTTGATATGAGCCAACAAGATTTTGATAACTTCAAGCAACAGATAAAAGACTGGATGGATTCTCACCCTGCGGAATACGATTGCTTTGAGGAAGAGATGAACCGAAAAGATAATGCCGGTTACCAGCAAATTCTTACAAAGGCTTTCTCTTTGGTGCCGAAGTATCAGAAGATCATTCGAAAAAGAGTTAACCAGGCATCAACAGAAGATATTTCTGATATAGAAACTCTCTTTTCTGAAAACAATCTTGCAGAGTCCTTGATAAACGAGTTTGAGAAATCTTCCCCGGAATCTATTGTGCCGGCAATGCTTTCATGGCTTTACTTTGGAAAGAGCTTTGAACGGATGGTGGAACGTGGCGAAGAGATACGGCGTAATCCAGAGACGACCTTTGCCGAAAAAATTGTCATTTCGCCTGTTATCAAATTAGTCATAGCTCGATCTATTAATTTAGGACTGCGAACAAAGGCAGATTGGGAAAAGCATCGAGAGTTGATGAAGCTGGCAGAAAGTGAAAATGTCATGGATTGGGCAATGGATGATGCTATCGCTGAAAAGAAAACAGCAGGAAGGAGACCCGATACTCAATTACTACCAGAAGAGTTAATTCAGGCCATCGAAGACTTTCTTCGGAATAGCCATAGCCAGCGGGATATTGCTTGTTTGAAAATCGCATTAGAAGAATTAGGATTGTCAAACCCGGGTGGCATAAAAGCATTTAGAGACGCCTTGCACAAACAGTATCAAGACAAAAACATTCATATTATTCCCGAAAGAGGAATACAGAAGGCATATAGAGAACTTACCGACCTTGTAGGAGGAACAAGAGTGAAAGACCTAAAAGAGAACCGCATTTATATCGACGAGATAAAAGATATTCTATCCAAATAAATTCGTTTAATTCGTTCCGCCATTGTGCGAATTTAACGAGCCTTAAATTGTTGATATTCAGATTTTATTTGATATATTTTTGTGGCTGCTATCCATTGGTCGGATAGCGGCTTTCTTTTTGTAATCCTGCCGGAAAAGAAAGTTTCAACCTCGGTAGGCTGACATAAAATGAAGAATATACTATCCATTATTCAGAATGAGCATGCCAGTATCAAACTGGAAGTAACCGGAGAAGACCTACTTAACTTCTCCAACGATTTAATCAACCGAGCAAAGAATGAGCTCTCTTTGGAGATCGCTGAAGCTCGAAAGGAGAAATACCTAACCAAAGAAGAGTTAAAGGAAATTTGCGGTGTATGTGATGCTACCCTGTGGCATTGGAACAAAAAGAATTACCTGAAAACTATTAAAATCGGGAATAAGGTCAGATATAGAATGTCTGATATTCGGAAAATTCTCGGAGAAAGAGAGGGCAAGTGATGGAAACCAATAAAATTACAGCAGAGGGTATCATCCATGAAGCTCTACATTATAAAGGAAAGATGTATGGCTCAGATTATCCGGTTCAAGTGTTCCCACATCAGATTCAGGATATTATCTATGCGACAGGAGAATGTCTCAACTATCCCATTGATTACATTGCAGCATCACTTTGTATTGTACTATCAGTTGGAATTGGGAATACGCATGTTGCCAAGTTAAAGGAAGGCTGGTCAGAACGAGCAATTCTATATACAGCATTGATTGGTCGTCCGGGAGTAAACAAAAGCCATCCACTTAGCTTTGCTTTTCATCCTTTGTTTGAGCATGACGCGAAAAATGCAGTTACGTTTAAGAAAGAGATTAAAGAATACGAACAGTTTCTTTATCTCAGTCGGAAAGAGCGTGAGGAGCAAGGAATTAGCGAACTACCAAACGAACCCGTTCTGAAAAAGTTTGTTGTTTCAGATATTACTCCTGAAAGCCTTGCCTTTATCCACGAAAATAACAAAAGAGGAATTTGTTTATACACGGACGAGTTAGCTTCTTGGTTTAAGAACTTCAATCGCTATACAAAGGGTTCTGAGGAACAGTTCTGGCTCTCTCTTTACAATGGCAAACCGATAATTTTGGATCGACGTGGATCCAAAAACTCTGTATCAGTCAAAAACTCCTTCATTGGTGTAATCGGCACCATTCAGCATGGAGTATTGAGAGAGATGGCGAAAGGCGAACGTAATCAAAACGGTTTTTTAGACCGCATTCTATTTGTGTTGCCAAACAATTTAGAGAAGCAGTATTGGAGTGATCACCAGTTATCTCGGCATGTAATCCCTACTTGGAATAACCTGATGCAGAAACTTATCAATCAGGAATACCTCACTGATGACAATGGCGATATAATTCCTGTTGAGTTATATTTTCAAGAAGATGCCAGGAAGCGACTCTACGACTGGCAACGAGAGAATACGGATCAATGTAATCGAGAAATCAACGAGACGTTGATGGGTATTTACAGTAAGTTGGAAATATATGCCATTCGCTTCTGCCTGATCTTGCAAGTTGCTCGCTGGCTCTGCGGAGAAGCCTCTAAAGATTCTATTGATTTAGTCAGCGTAGAGGGGGCTATCGAGTTAGTCGGTTATTATCAGAAGACCGCACGTAAGGTTCAACAAATTATTGCCTCTTCTGCAACTTTGGAACAGCTTCCCTCCGACAAACAACGATTGTATAATGCACTTCCGTCAGATTTCTCTACAGCGGAAGGAATACAAGTCGCTTCTCAGTTTTCCATATCAGCAGATAGCTTCAAACGTATGCTTAGTGATTTCAAGGATGGCTTGCTTGATAACTACAAACATGCACGATACCGGAAATTGTTTTAGCGCATTTTCCGCATTCTCTACATTTTTGATTCTAAATCAAAGACATTCAGGCATATAACAATTTGCAAAACAATCCACTTTTCCGCTTTTTCATGCTTTTACCATACTTAAAGTGCGAGGTTGTGTAAACCGATACGCACATTTCAAAGAGAGTAAAGCATTGATTTACAGTTCTGTTTTTTGAGAAATGCGGAGAGTGTACAAAATGTAAAAAACATAATGAGCTATAGATATATATTAGAACCCTATAAAGGAATCGCAACGCGACACACCTGCCCGGCTTGCGAACAAAAGCGTTGCTTTTCACTCTACATTGACACCGAAAACAAGGTCTCTCTCCCAAATCATGTGGGTAGATGCGACCGGGAAGAAAAATGTGGATACCACTTCACTCCAAAGCAGTATTTCGAAGAAAACCCAGACAAACGGGAGAGCTTTTCTGATTATCAGCCTACGATACAAAGAAATCTCCCTCCTGTGAAAGAAAAAGAGCCAAGCTATATTGACTCGAAGTTAGTGGAGTCTTCCTTGTCTTGCTATCCGAAGAATAAGCTGTTTCAATATCTATCCTCTCAGTTGGGAGAAGATGAAGCAACGAAGTTGATGATGAAATACAAGGTCGGTTCTGCCAAGCATTGGGACGGAGCAACTGTTTTCTGGCAAATGGATATTGCCGGAAGAGTTCGCACAGGAAAGGTAATGCTATATGATCCGGAGACCGGCAAGCGAGTTAAATATCCATATAATCATATCACATGGGTACACTCGCTTCTGAAGCAAGAAAACTTCAATCTGAAACAATGCTTCTTTGGCGAACACTTACTTACCAGTCAATCCAATTTGCCGGTAGCGATTGTAGAAAGCGAAAAGACTGCATTAATCTCTTCTTTCTATATGCCCCAGTTTCTATGGATCGCTACTGGTGGAAAACATGGTTGTTTCAATGATGAGAACTTGCAGATTCTTAAAGGTAGAAAGACAATCCTATTTCCGGATTTGGGAGCATGGGAGGATTGGCAAGTGAAAGCAAACAAGATGAAGAGTCTAAACATAGAGGTCGAAATTTTCGATTTTTTGGAGAAACGAGCAACGCCGGAGCAGCGGAAAGAGGGGTACGATATCGCCGATTTTCTACTTGAGGCGAAACAGCCTACGGCAATTCTTCAAGATATGATTAAACGTAATCCTGCCTTGAAATTACTAATGGAAGAATTTGGGTTAGTACTTGACAATTCTTCAAAGAACAAGGTAAATCCTCGTAAGAAGACCGGATTTAGACTCTAATGGAAAATCGACGATTTTTAGCGGAGCAAGTTTATGTTTTGGTCATACCAAAACGCCACTTGCTCCCCAAAATGGGAGGAAATCCCGCTGGTCTAATAGTAAAATAGCAATTTGAAATGGAAGATAAAAAACCGAGAAAAACAGGTGGTCGACCCACCAAAGGATTAGGCGAGAAACGCACCTATATGGTCAGCGTTAAGATGGATTCTCGCGAGTACTTTTCGCTAAAGACGAAAGCCAAATCGGCAGGATTTAGCCGAAGCGACTTCGTTCGTCAGTGTATCTCCGGGAGCAAAATTTGCCCACGCCTCACACCCGAACTGAACGATTATATCCGAAAGCTATCTGGTATGGGAAACAACCTAAATCAGATTGCCAGAAGAGCAAACGCCGAAGGATATATTAATACAAGAAGTGAATACCTCTATCTAGCAGATAAGATTGATAACGTAATTGAAATGATTGAAGATGATGGCAAAAATAGTAAAGGGTAAAGCGTTCAAGGGTGTTGTCAATTACATTCTTGACAAGCAGAAGAATACGGAGATTGTCGATTTTGACGGGCTTCGCATGAAAAGCAAAGCGTCCATCGTTCAGAGTTTAGTAACCCAAGCGAGCTTGAATAGTCGTGTGTCAAAACCGGTGTGTCATATCTCGTTAGATTTCTCCGCACAGGATAAAGATAAGCTATCCAATCAACTGATGGGACGGATTGCTCATGACTATATGAAACAAATGGGTATAGTGAACACACAGTATATCATTGCGAGGCATTTCGACAAGGAACATCCGCATATCCATCTGGTTTATAACCGAGTGGATAATAATGGCAAGACAATTACAGATAGCAATGACCGTTTCAGAAGCGAGAAGATTTGCAAGGAACTGACTGAGAAATACGGTTTATATTTCGCTACCGGCAAAGAAAATGTAAAAGAACATCGCTTGAAAGAACCGGATAAAACCAAATACGAGATATACAATTATCTCAAAACATTGGTGCCGAAATGTAAGAACTGGCAACAATTAACAGCAGAACTGCAAAAGGCAGGGGTAAAAACCGAGTTCAAGACCAAAGGTAATTCCGATGAAGTGCAGGGAGTTCGGTTTGAGAAGAATGGTTATTTGTTCAATGGCTCCAAAGTAGATAAGATGTTTAGCTATTCGAAAATTGATTATCAGTTGGAACAAAACACCCGTATCCAGTCGGCAAGTCAAAGGCAGGAACAATCCCACTCAACGAGTAATTCCATTGCATCAACAATCGGATCAGTCGGTTCTGCTTTGGGTGGATTGTTTGATATTCAACCCGGAAGCGGATACGATGAGAATGAAGCCGAATATCTTCGCCAGCAGCGATTAAAGAAGAAACCGAGACGAAAGTTCGGACGACAAATGTAAATGTATTAACAAATTAAACAGTAAGATTATGAGAAATATAGAGATAAACGAAGTATACACGCTTTTTGAAGAGATCAAGAAGTTGATTAAAAAGGGGAACGATAATACTCCTACCGTTGTTCAACCCGAAATAGAATTTCCGGACTTATCCGTCATAAACGAATTGACAGATAAGCTACAAGAAACTATAGAAGAGGTTCGTAAACCAGTAAAGACAGAATGTCACCATACATTCAGCATTGCTTCAAACAAAATTTTCTTTAGTGTAATCGGTATAGGCGTTGCTTTGCTTGTATGTATGTTTGTGATATACTATCAACGAGAAGAAATCGCGATTTACAAAGACAACGATCTGAAGTATCGCTATGTTAAGATGCAAGGAACGATAACGCCGGATGGAATAGGGTATTTGGAAATTGTATTTGACTATAAGCGAGATAGCGTAAGAGTTATCCGAAAACAAGTAGAGAAATATGAAAAGGCCATATTAGAAGAAGCCAAGCGTTTGGAACAGGCGAGGTTGAAAGAGCAAGAGGCAGAACGACTAAAACGTGAGGCGGATAATTTAAAGCAAAACAAATAGCTTTCTCTATATATGCTTCCTAAAACCCCGTCCCATTTGTGATCGACAATGTTCATGGTGATGCTGATCGTCTCTTTGTTCCTATGGAATAAATACCCTCACCAAAAACAGGCACCTCTGTGGATAATGTCCATCTGGAGGAATGCCTGTTTTTGTTATATATGATCTTCAAATGCGGAGAGAATTGAATGTATTTTTGATAATTATGTGGTAAAATGCGTTCGTTACGGAAAGCAGGATAGTATATTCCTTGATGAAACACCCGCTGATATAGTCTATGGATCTATTCACAGACCGGTACTACCACAATCTGTTTATCATCTGCCAGCCGGAATTCAAATGTACCTGACTTCAATTCATATTCAGCCACTGGTCGGTTCAAATGGGTCGTCTCCCGCACAAATCGTACCCCTTGGGTGATGCCGAAATGCTCTACTTCCTTTGCGATAGGGAGGTATAGCGTAGCGGAGGTATTGGCAGGTATAGTAGCTCGGAATGAAAGCATATTCCCTTGTCCGTCTGCCGTCCAGGAGGTGCCAATCATACCATAACTAGAAGCGTAACTTCCCGATAAAGAGGTGAAATTTGCTCCTACGCCGGGTTGTAGTATAAAATGCTTATAGCCGGAGGGGCCATTAGTGATCCCCAATTGATATTCATACATCCATTGCCCTACAGCCCCTAAGGCGAAATGGTTGAACGAGTTCATATGGTTCTCATTCTTCACCCCAAAAGCCACCTCGTAGCCATTCCACCTCTCCCAGATAGAGGTTGCCCCCTTGGTGACCGGGTAAAGCCACGAGGTCAGATCGGTACAGGTAAACATGCGATAGGCCTCTTCTGTACATCCTGCGCGACTAAGCGCCGGAAGGATATTGGGCGTGCCCGAGAACCCGGTGGTGATAGTATAATTCGGAAAGTTTTTCTCTCCCATACCACTCTGCGACGGATTAGCCGCCAACTCCGCCAGATAATCGGCAGCCTTGGAGATGTTTGCCTCATCAAAGCAATTAAAATTGAGCGGTGTGGCATACGAAGATTGTGTATGCACAAGCGTTCCATCCATGGCGCGTGTCTTACCCGTTTGCGGATCTACATAGGCTTTGTTCCACTCCGCTTTTGCCAGCGCGTGTCGTTCACGGAGGATGGCAGCGTAATCGGATTGTCCGATAGCTGTGGCCATCTTTGCCGTAAGCTCCATCATATAGATATAGATCGCATTGTTCACTAAGTCGGCCGGTGTCCGCTCATCCATAGCCAACCAATCGGCTAATCCGGTCGTTTTGGCCGACAGATGCGGATAGACTTCACTGTAAGGATAGAAAGCCATCCCGTTCAGCCAGTTCATCATTGGTTCGATGTTTTCCTCAATCACTTGCAGAGAGCCATATTGGCTATAGAGCTGCCAGGGCACCATACAAATCGCTGCCGCCCAAGTGGTGCCATCAGCAAAAATCGGATCATCGGTTTTATTGTACGTAGGCACGGTGCTACCGATACCACCCGGCGCTTCTGTTTCGCTTCCAACACCCTGATCCGCACGTAATACCCTCATCCACTGACGGAAGAAATTCAATACGTTTGAATTATAACTTGCTGTTCTTACATAGGCCTGAGCATCGCCTGTCCACCCCATTCGTTCGTTGCGTTGCGGGCAATCGGTAGGGATGGTAAAAAAGTTGCCGAGCTGGCTACGCTGGATATTCTTAAACAGCTGGTTGACTAAGCGCGCTGTTTTGTTCCCGTCGCTTGTTGTCGCCACATAGGTGCTTGTCGACAGCTCATCCGAAGAGAGCACCACTCCTTTCACATTCTCCAGAGGCAGGGCTCCTTTATGATTCGGGAGGGTTATCTGGATGTATTGATAGCCTCGGTAGGTGGTGGTGGGCTGAATCGTGACGGCCTCGCTATTTTTGGCCACATAGAAATCGGTCACCAACGCCGCGCGAAAGGTCTCGTAAAGAGGCCGGCCGGCGATGTTTTTTCCTTTAGCACCATAGCTATCCACGTAATAGGCCTCATCGCCCCGAAGACCCGGATAGAGCTGTTCGGCATAACGGAGTATCACCGTATCACCAGCATTCAGCCATCCCTCAGGTATGGTAACGGCAGGTACTCCCACCATATTCACACCCATATCATAGATATAGGAATGTTTGTCTTTGCTGTGTGTCGGCATGCGTTTAAGCGCCGGAAGAATCTCACGCACCTTGACTGGCGCGTCATAGCGCGCCTGAATATCAAAATGAATCCAATCACGTGGGTGGATCACCTCTGCCCGCTCCCAACCTTCGCCGGTATAGTCTGCCTGGTTCCAACCCGCAACATTCGCCTCTTTATTTGCGTCATAACGCTCTCCATGGAAGAAGCTACCGTAGCGAACGGGGCCATCATTGTAAGTTTGCCAGGCGACAGGGTCAGAAACAATCACCTGCCTATTACCATCTTCGTAGGTAACTACCAGTTTGGTGAGGAGCGCTTCATAGTCGCCAAAGAAATTGAAATTGCTAGTGGTAAACGTCATATAGCCCGTGTACCAGGCCGGCATCAGTTGTGCCGCGATACAATTCTTACCGTCACTTAAAAGCGCGGTCACATCGTAGGCACTATAACCCAGCATCTCACGATACTGGCTGCTACCAGGCGAAAACCATTCATCGCTGACCGGCTTTCCGTTTATATACATCTCATAGGCCCCCATGGCGGTCGCATAGAGCTTGGCCTTCTTGATCTTTTTTGTCAGATCGAAGGTAGAACGCAACATCGTCAAGGCTCCATGGCTGGGATCGGCATAACCTATCGTCATCACAGAGGTGGGATTATCAACCAGGATGCGATTGCCCGAAACCCGGGTGTGAGGGATCTCATTGAAAATAGCATAATTCTCTTCTCCAAACGTAACATTATCAACGCTATGCCCACAATTTTTGATCACATAATCGGTATAGACCACTTCACTCTCCGGCATAGCGGCAAAACCGACAGAACAAAGATGCGGCTGGGTGTTGTAATCATGATTATGCCCCCAGGGACCTATCAAAAAACGCGTGGCATGACGAATTTTCAAATCGGACTTACCAACGGCAAAGCCCGAAGAATAGGTTTTATAGGTGGCCGGAACGCTCAACACATCCGTATCGTCGATCACAAAGTAGATATTACTGGTTTCAACGAATATCGAAAGAGTATGCTCCGCTCGCTTATTCGCTACCGTAAAGATCTCATTCAGATTGGTCTCTGGATAGTTTGCCGCAGAAACAGAAATAAAAGGAGTCGTTGGCGAGTCCTCTTTGGCATAACCCACCCGATAGATATTCAACGCGGCACCTTGCGGAGAACCAACACCCGACAGATCAAGCTCCACACGCAGATAATTCTCTCCCGACAGGTTATCTACATTCTGAAAGGGATCCTTCAATCGAAAATCATTGGCACCGAGAATCAGTGACACCTTATCGCCTTTTTGTAGTTGAAACATCGTGGTTATCTCAAAATAATTATGCGACGCGGCGTCTAGAGAGATAGATTTCGAACCGATAAACTGAGCCCCTTCCCAGGCAGAGAGCGAGGGATTCATTAATCCTGTCTCGAATCGGGATTTTTCCGTATAGACGTTGTTGTGGGAATCCCAGACTGTCACCTCCCACGCATAGCCCATCTCCGGTTGCAAGGCTACCCCCAGGTATTTGATATTCGTAGAGAGGCCAGAGACTACTTTCCCGCTGTTCCATACCACCCGGTTATCACTCTCGCGCGTTACCTGAAGCTGATAGGCGGTTTGTTCCTGCTCGATCTCATCCGATAGCATCCGCCAGCTAAACAGTGGGTGGGTATCTTCAATCGTAAGCGGTTCTTTTACATCTTGCACACGCAGATCGGTGATCGATGTCATAGCGGTAGCTGCTGTAGCACAAAGCCACAGGCACATAATATATATTTTCATCATAAAGCTTATTTAGCACATTGCTGTATTACTCGGTGAAGATTCTCGTTCTTCACATAATAAGAAGAGGCAAATTTCTCCCATTTAGCTAGTATCTCCTCTTTGCTGTCGCGACGGACATCGGGCCGTGGAGACTCATTACATACATAAATGCCCCAGTTATTGACATCGGAACATTCTATGTTCTTATAGGTCCAACTGCTCCACATCATGTTTTCTTTCGTCAGTTCATTCATCCATGTCTCCCAGAGATCAAAATGGAGCCATAAATTATACTCCCCGGCATAGACAGGCAGATTCCATGTATCGCGATACTTTTTCATATAGGCCAACTGCCCCTCCATAAACCCTTTTTGTACCTCGTGATTATCGCGCATATCAGCCCCATATGGATGCGTCTGATATACCACGTTCGTCCAGCCCTTCTCTGCCGGGTCGCAAAGAAAATCAAAGGAATAGAAGGCTCCCATCAGAATAATATGATCCGGATCAATGGCTCTGACAACTTGATACAGTCGGTCATACATATCGACAATCGTCATACCGCTCTCTTTCGACGCCACCGGTTCATTGAGCAGGTCGTAGCCCAATACTGCGGGCTCCTCTTTATAACGTCCAGCTATTGTTTGCCAGATCCTCACAGTCCACTCCTGATACACCGGATTAGTCCATAACTCGTTCGAACCCAAATGTCCTCCGGTTTGGTAGCCATCAGAATGTCCTCCCGGCGCGCCATGCAGATCGAATATCACATACATCTTTCGCTCTTTCGCTTTTTCTAACACCCAATCCAACTGGTTGAAGCCATGAGGTTTCATTTGCCCATTCCGATCCATCACCTCTTCCCAAAAGAAGGGCACGCGGACAAAGTTCAACCCCATGGATTGGATCAAATCCAAATCAGACTCCTGAATATAGATCTGCTGGTAGATATCCAGCATCTCGTCGGTTGCTTGCTCCCCAAAACGTTCAATTAATATCTGACGCGAGGTATAATCATCCAATGTCTCATTTGTACTTGTATAATCAAATCCAATAGGATCCATCCATCCTTCGCGCAGCAACCACCCTCCCAGGTTGATGCCTTTGAGCGCAACAATATTCCCTTTCCCGGCATTGTTTCGAATCACTTTCCCATCGACTTTCAGAAAATCATTGACTGACCAATCGTCAGTGGTTGTTTTCTCACCCGTACAGGCCGTGATAAGCATTAAATAAATAACAAATACAAAGCTCTTTTTCATGATATCATTTTTTATATTTTGGTCGTATGTAACTCACTAATAAAGTCATCGTCTTTGACAAAACTATTTTAATGGCTCGTTTTATAAATTCACTAATTATCATAACTTTCTATTCTTCCCACACATAATGTTACTGGTCCCAACAAACCAGATTCAACAAGGGGAGATCTCTTCTTATAATGTTTCCAGGTGGTAAAAGCGACTCTCCCTCCCGCAGGTTTGGGCTTGCCTTGCACATACCAATCCGGTAATTTTTGAATACTTCCATTATTCAAGGCTGCAAATTTATTCGTTACTGGTTGATAAGTATACTGGTTTTCTTCAGGCATATACTCATCGCCTATCAATCGATTGACCCATAAATTTGTAACGCAAAGCTCTATTTGGTTTTCTCCTTTATGTAATAACTTATGTATATCTATCGCATAAGGAGGAGCCCAACAAGTTGCGGCAAAAACACCATTCACCCATATCTCGGTAATAACCTCTACTCTGCCTAAATCTAACCGTAGATATAGGTTGTCTTGCAAATATTCTTCTGTTATCTGCAATGTATAAGAATAGATCATTGTTCCTGAGAAATGACGAACTCCAAAATCTTCTAACAAATGTAAGGAGCATAACTTATTTAACTTTATTTTCTCAGGTGCACCTCTGTCCTTTTGGAATTGAATAGTCCAGACACCATCTAAAGATATCGGCTTGGGGAGAGTATTTATATGTTTTTGAAGAATTTTCTCCCCATTATTTAGTTCATATAGACCTGTTTTCCAAGCGACGAATTGCTGGCCCGGCAACCATGAAATGAGCCTATTCTCCTGTTGAAGGGGCATTGGCATACCCTCCTTATACAAAGCAAAAATAGCTGATAACTCTATCGCATACGGATGCAAAGTATATTGGCATAGCTCACCAGTAAAAGCCTCTGTTTTGCTAAGATATTCCGGAATATCATCCGGTCCATGGACAATTGTTTCTGAGGTTACTCCTACTCCTATACATTCTCCATTCAGCCAAAGGGACGGTGTGTTGTCTTGATAAACAAGCCCCAGATGTGTCCACCCGGATATGGCTATAGGTTTTCTAAAAACAGCTTTATTATTTACACTTCGTTCGTAAACAACGATTCCGTTTCGTCCTACGGATAATCCAACAGCACTATGTCCTTTCCCATATCTTGTTTCTCCCGCTGAAGGGTATATAGCAAAGCATCTGGTACGCATTGAACCAAACTCCTGTTCTTCCGTTAATGCGATGTCGAGTTCAGGTTTTATCCAGCAGGTAATACTGAAATCGGAGGATACAGTATCCTCTGTCTGCTGCGTTGCTGGATAGGAGAATAGGGATATTCCATTGTATCTCACATCGGTCAAGAACTGTTGTTTCTTATCTTTTTTACTGAAAATGACAAACATCGATCCGGAAGGAGCTAAATCCAAAGGTATTTCTATTCCGTTTTCATTGTTTCGATAAACCGCACAGGGGGTTATTTCTGCAGCATAGGGATCCCAGAACTCAGGAACATACTCTTTTAGACGGAAATAGGCTACTCCTTTTACATATTCCCGCTTACTATTGGCTATAAAATAAATTTCAGTATTCTCACGTTGATAATGAACGGCATGAACAGATGCTTTCTTGTTGGCAGAATGGTAGATAAAGTCAGGAGACAACCTCCTTTTTTGTAAGAGGCTTTGTAAACCCATCTCTTCGCACACATTGGGCTGTTGCCAAAGACGATCCACAGTGGTGGCAAACTCAGATTCTTGTTCTACATTGAGTAACCCTAGTGATTGCTGCGGTTTTTTTCCTACTAAAATCATTCCTTCGCCGACTAACCGATCCAATGTGCGCACCGTCTGTAATGACATAGTACCCGGTTTAAGCAGTACTAATAGCTTATATCCGTCGAAACAGGTGCCTGGAAGGAATATTTTTCCATTCTTAACAGAGGCTTTGTCCAATATCTCCGTATTGATAATGTCGTAGTCATACCCTTCCGGTGGAGCCAACAACGTTTGTTCCGGTTCCATGGTTGTCCCAAACGTGTCGTCACCACTATGGTAAAGTATATCTGCATAGAAGGTAGAACTTTGGAATATATGCTGACAACGATTTAGATATTCAATCCATGCCTTTCCCGGTTTCCACCAGGTATTGGTCCGATCAAAATGTAATCCCCAAGGTCCCATTGTCATTCCGGGAGATGCAGTAGGATGCGGTTGATGAGCAAATCTGTGGAAATAGATTCGGCTAAGCCCTCTTGTGAACATATAGTCTCCCAACGACTTCAGAGAATAGGGGTATAATAGCCATTTATCCGAATTGGGTTCGGAAGTAAAGGCCTCAGCGCCCACTATACTTCCTCCAAGTGTATGAGCGACAGATGCAATTTGTTTAACAGTCCGGTTGAGTAAGAAGTTAGGCCAAAGAACTGTCTGTCCGCACCAAAACTCCCCCATATTGATATCAAGCCGTTGGGCTACTTGCAATTCTTCCATCATCCCCCCGCCATAAGGCTCGGTATAGGTAATAATACCTTTTTCTTTACATCGTTTTTGGAAATGCGTATAATATCGGTCAGCAAACATATCAGCCTGTGTACGACGGAAATCAAATCGAAAGCGATTAGTTGTTTCTTCGCTTTCGATTATCCTATTTGCCATGATCGGTAGAAATGGCCATAAGGGATAATCACAATTTTGTTCGAAATACTCCGGCATATCGTATGTCCATGTCTGTTCTCCCATCTCATAGCTGTCAATGAGTAATCCGACTTTAGTATGCCTAGCTATTACTTCCATTGTCGGCATAAGCTTTTTGAACATACAATCTAAATGATAATCCAATGCGTTGGTATTGAATTTATCACAGTCCAGCCCGGTTGCCAAGGTGGGTGCCGAATGGTTTTTTTGATCTTTGGCTGTTTGTCCGAAACGCAGGATAGTCCATCTACCTGCTGGAACATTCCATGACAGGAAGCCCTTTTCATTGAGTTGGCTTGTTAGGTTTATAACAGAATCCTTCGGTATTATTTCCATGTCTGCCGGTATGGCCAGACAATAGGTATCTAAATAATAATCAAACCGATGTTCAGGTATAGGTAGTTGTAGTTGGATATTGTTGCCACCTGCCAAAGTAGTTTCACTCCAGGTAATCATTTGCATGGCTTTATCTGGGGTGATCCAGGGTCCTCCACTGGAAGACCAACCCGGACAATTATGCATGGCAAACTCCAAACCTAACCGCTCCGATTCTTTGAGCGTATGCAGAACCAAGTCTATCCATACATCACTAAGCGATTCGACCGGGCCAACAGGAATGCCACTCCCCGCTTCAAAGAGTTGGAAGCCAGCGACGCCATTTGCTTTCATAGCCTCAAGATCCCTGGTAATACCCTCTTTCGTGATATTACCATTCATCCAGTGCCACCAGGTATAAACACCAGAATGGAAAGGAGGATGACGGAACGCTGACTCAGGAGTAAAGGAAGCGGCTGAGGATCCACCTTTGCAAGCGTTCATTACAAAGGCTGGACTCAACAGGCTAGCCATGCCTGTTGATGAAATAATACGAAGAAATTTGCGTCGTTCCATAAGTAATGAATATTTAAGAATAAGGGAGCGGATATGGCATAGTTCAGGATATGCCACATCCACAATTTATTAATACCCAGGGTTCTGAACCATCAACTCCGGATTGAGGCGAATCTCACGTTGCGGAATAGGGAATAATAAACGCTCGGTCGTTACCGTAAAGGACTCTGCTGGCGGGAATACATTCGCGGGATAGTAGTATTTCTGCGGATTGGCTTTCAGCTTTTTCCCAAACTCATTCATCACCTCTATGGCTTTGCCACTACGTACCAAATCCAACCAGCGTTTGTTCTCAAAAGCGAGTTCTACACGACGCTCCTGTAGGATTAGTTCGCGCAGCTCGTTTTGATTGGTGGTAGTAAGCGGTTGCAAGCCCGTTCTGGGATGCGCGTGTACCTGATTGAGGTAATTCAATGCTTCTTCAGGCTTCCCTTGTTCGTTTAGTGCTTCGGCAAGGAATAGTAAGACTTCCGCATAGCGATAAACCGGCCAGTTGTCGTTACAATGCTCTGCCAAGGAGGCTCCATGCACATACTTCTTGATATAAGGGAAATCCACGTAGTTATAGTTTGGATCACCGGTGAAAAAGCCAATCGACGCCTCTTTGCGCTTATCGCCCTCTTCGTAAGCAGCAATCATCTCCGGAGTCGGGATATTCCAACCGGCATAACTGTTGGTATTCCCATCGGGGAAACCTTCGATCACACCCGGGTTTGTCAAGATAGGCAGGAAATTGTACGCAAAATCGCTACGCTGTCCGGCGGCCTGATTCTCCCAATATTGGATTTCGAAAATAGACTCCGAGTGATTCTTATTGTTTGGATCATAAATGGCAGCATAATCGTCTAATAGGGTATAACCCGTTACCTGCTTAAGCGCGCTTTCGGCTTCCGCCCATTTTTTCAGGACAATATAGACATTACCCAGCAACGTATACGCAGAGCCTTTGGAGGCATATCCTTTCCCTTGTTGATCGACCGATGGCAGGATTTTGGCCGCGTCGGTCGCGTCGGCGATGATTTGTGCATATACCTCATCGGCACTGCTACGCGGGATCATGGTCTGTCCATAAGAGGTGGGAGCTACCGTCACTAAGGAGACACCACCAAAATACTGTACCAGATCGAAATAGCCCAAGGCACGCAGGAAGAGCGCCTGCCCTTTATAATTGTTGTAAGCCGCTTCAGAGATATTCGCGTTTTCAATAAATTCAATCACCTGGTTGGCGCGCTGAATCATGTAATAGGTATTATTGTATTTCGTACCGACAGCTCCCCCATTCGCATCATCGATGAAAAGCGCCACATATTCCCGATCCGAATAGCCTCTGTTGCCCAGATTATACAGAAAGGTGGTATTGTCGGATCGCATTTCGCCCATCATCCACGCTCCATAGTTAGCCGCTCCCACACCATAGATGGAACGCAACATCTCGTAAATGCCCACATTGGCTTGTTCAAAGTCGGCTTCTGTCTTATAGAAGTTTTCTTTAGGCACACTGGTCACCGGCAACTCCGTCAGGAAATCACTACACGAACTAAAAGCAAGTCCGATCAAACATACAAAGGTCAATATTTTAGTTTTCATACATGCTTGTTTTATAATATTATAAGTTCAAGTTAACGCCCAAAGTGAATGTTCTTGGGACAGGATATCTGGTATAGTCGATACCGGCCGATACGCCACCCGAAGCGGAGGCTTCAGGGTTATTGCCCGGGTAGTTGGTGAGCACCAATGCCTGTTGTATGCTTCCATACACGCGAAGGCTTCTGATAGGAGCATTCTTCAGGGGCATTGTATACCCTAACGTGATGTTTTTAATCGTCAGATAGTCCGCGTCGTAAACAAAGTTACTGCTGAACCAATCGCGTTCCTTGTCGGTCGTTCCGGAGATCACCTTCCCATGCTTGCCACTACCGGGGCTGCTTTCCGAGCGCCAACGGTCGTCTACCTCTCTCAATACATTGAAAGCACCATCCAGGTTGGTCACAAAACGCTCCATATTATTGTACATCTTATGCCCAAAAGCACCCGACATAACGATTGTTAAGTCAATGTTTTTATAATTGAACGTATTGGTCATCCCCAGCGTAGCCACAGGAATCGTGCGTCCGATTGAGGTCTTATCACGTTCATCATTGGTGATATCGCCACTGTCATCCATATCGCGGAACTTAATGGTTCCTACCTGTGCACCGATGTATTTGGGTGAGTTGTCAAAGTCGGCCTGATCCCAATACACACCATCCCACACCAATCCATAGAGTTCACCGATGCGTTCCCCTACCTTATTGATGGTGTTGTCGCCATAAAGGGTTGCGTTCGAGGTGCCTAAGGCCACTATTTTATTGTCGTTGAACGCAATATTGAAATTGGTGTTCCACTTAAATTCACCCACCAGGTTCTGTGTGTTCAGCGTAATTTCATGTCCCCAAAATTCCAGTTCGCCGATATTGGTATTGAAGTTGGTAAACCCTGAAGAAATAGGCAGTTCCACATTATAGAGCAAATCCTCGGTTGTCTTATGGTAGTAGTCATAGCCCAAATTGACGCGGTTGTTAAAGAGGCTGATATCCACACCCACGTCCCATTGCTTCGTATTTTCCCATCCTAACATGGCATTATTGAATCCGCCTAATCCTTTACCGCTGAGGTATTGATTGTTGATTGCCGCATTCGTATTAACCATGGACGCGTATTGCGTATAATTACCGACGTTGTTATTACCAACCACCCCATAACTAGCTCTCAGTTTCATGTAAGAGATTGCTTTGACAGGTTTCATGAATGATTCTTCAGAGATAATCCATCCCACCGAGGCAGAAGGGAATCCCCCCCAACGATTGTCGACCCCAAACTTAGACGAACCATCTCTACGATAAGCCAAGGAGAGTAGGTACTTATATTTATAGTTATAATTAATACGAGATACGAAAGACAACAGTGTCCAGCTCTGAATATCGGTTGACCCGGTAATCGTCTTTGCGGCATTAAGTGTCTGGATGTTATTATCCGGAAAATCTTTTCCATACATCACGCCTGTTTCGGTATGCGCTTTCTGTGCCGTCAATCCTGCCAGGGCATCGATGTTGTGATCGTCAAACAGGTTGAAGGCGTAATTGGCGGTATTCTCCCACAACCAGGAATAGGTATGGTTGTTGCTATGGCTGGCATTGATACGCGAAGCATCGGTCTCACTACCCGGATTAAAGATGCTACCGGCCGTTGAGGGTGTAAAGGCATCGTGAACCGAATTATTCAGTTCTCCATTCAAACTGGTCTTGAGTACCAGGCCACGTATGGGCTCATATTCCAGGAAGGCATTGGCAATGGCATTCACACTCTTACCGGTGTTTTTCACTTCCTGCACCTGGTTGTACCAGTTGGGACCGGCAGAGCCACCATAGCTATGTCCTGCCCAATCGTCGGCATTAATGGGTATAGTTCCGTCTTCATTCTTCCACGGAGCAAGTGGAGAGGTCAGCAATGCACTCTGAATAACACTGGGAGAATCATACCATGTCCCGTCACTATTCGGGGTATTGTTTGTCGTAAACGTACCGGAGAGATTAAAGCCTAATCGTACCTTATCGCTCGGCCGATAGTCTGAGTTAAGGCGCAATGCGATACGGTCGTAATCCGAGTTAAGCAAAATCCCTTCCTGCTTCATATAACCGGCCATAGCCGCCGTACTGAATTTATCGGTTGAGGTGGTATAATTCACGGAATAGTTTTGCATCAATGCCGAACGGGTTATCACATCCAGCCAATCGGTTCCTTTGCCATATTGCGAAGGATTTTGGAACATCTCAGGAACCGCCCAGCCATTTTCTTCATGGATCTCTTTTTTGAATTGAGCGAACTCACTGGCGTTCATCATGTCGGGTTTCAGGTAATTAGGAATCTGTTGCACTCCCATATAAGCAGATACACTCAGGGAAGAGGAACCCGCTTTAGCCCGCTTGGTGGTGATCAATACCACGCCGTTAGCAGCGCGCGAACCATAAAGAGAAGAGGCCGACGCGTCTTTCAATATCGTAATGGTTTCAATCTCATCAGGGTTGATATTGGCGAGGTTGGTACTGATGGGGAAACCATCCATGACGATCAGCGGATCGCTCCCTGCCGAGATAGATGCCTGGCCACGCACACGGATCTCCATACCCTGTCCGGGAATACCCGTCACCTGGTTGATTTGAACACCGGCAAACTGACCTTGCAGTTTCTGGGATAATTGAGCCACTGGCATATCAGCCAGGTCTTCCGCCTTAACCGATTGCACAGCACCGGTAATCAATCGCTTCGACTGCTTACCATAACTCACGACCACTACCTCGTCTAATACTTCGGAGTCTTCCTGAAGCACGATCTGCCCCATGTCCGATTTCGTAATACTCAGCTCTTGCGTGATCATTCCCAGGTAAGAGACAATAATAACTTGGGGTGCGTCAGGTTGTAACCTCAACGCGAAGTTTCCATCTACATCGGTCGCAATACCATTCGTTGTACCCTTCTGTAATACACTCGCCCCAATAATAGGGAATTTCTCCTTATCAACAACAACTCCTTTAACGCTTGTTGAAGTCTGAGCCATAGCCGTTGTAGCGACCATTAAAAACATCAACAGCATAATCATTGTGTGGAAAGTTTTTTTCGATAACTGTTTCATGTGATTCTTTTAAAGTTTAACCATTTAAATTTGACATAAGTGGAGTAGTTTCATCGAACGACAGGAGGCGTCAAGCGATTAGATTACTCTGGAAGCAAAAGTAGACGAGGTCAACAGTTTTTACAAAAAAAGTACAGTCGATACACATTTGAATTTATATAATATTGCTGATTATAAACACAATACAAACAAACCAAGCCATAAAATAAGTACAACAAAAAAGGGGAAAATCAAGGCGCTGATTCAATCTCTAACAGTCTTTTATCAAAATCTTCATTCGGAAGAATAGAGCTGTTTCTGATTTTTGTCTTATAGTTTCGTACCGTGCTCGCGGAAAGATTTAGGATTTCAGCAATCGTATTACTCTTCGTTACGCCCAACCGGACTAAGGCAAAGATGCGTAGTTCCTGAGTGAGTCGGTTCTTCTCTTGCACAATGATTCGGTCTTCCTCTTTCAAGAAAGAATTGAACTTCTCAATAAAGTTAGGGAACAGCTTCAAAAACATCTCATCGAAATAGGTCAACATATCCTTGCGCTTCTTCAAATAGTCGTGTTCGTAGATATATTGAATAATGCCATCGTATTGTTTGACTTTGATCTTTAGCTTCACTACCCGAATCAGCTCCTCGATCGAACTGATGGAAGAGGAGTTGGCCGATAAGATCTGTCCTAAATAGGTCGATTTGATATTGTTGGCGTCGTGCAGCTCAGAATTGATTTCGCTCATACGCGTGTTTACGGAGAGTAGTGAAATGTTTTGCTCCTGAATCAGATCGGCCGAGAGTTTGAGTTTTTTGTTTTGCTTCCATATATATAGGAAGGAGACAAACAGGGCGATGATAAAGAAAAAGATAACGCTTATGGTAATCGCCAACGTATTGTTTTGTTTTTTCGTTTGCTCATACAGATCCTTGTCGATAAGCGGGAGCGCGATGCTGGACTCATAGATGCGATATCTGGAATCAAAAAACACCGCATTCTCCATCGATAACTGTATGTATTTATAGGCTCGCTCCAAATCTTCTCCCGGATAAATCGATTCCGCAATCTTGCGCAAAGCCGGTGCCTGCCTGGAACCAATCTGGATATCCATCATGGCACTTTGCACCATATAGTTGATTGCTGTCACCGTATCCCCCATCTCGAGATGATAAAAGCCAACATCTCCCAGCTTAATCGACATCTCACTGGAGATTCCGGTCGCATTTTCTAAACGCTGTTTTAAATACTGATAGGCTTGTTCATATTCACTGTTAAGCGAACAGGTCTTCTGTCGGGCTTCCAACAGATGATCGTCCGACTCCGGCAATAGATCTTCCAGTTCGGTAATGATCTTCCGCATACTACGATCATACTGCTGTACGAAGAATTTGAGTGGCTTAACATATAAACCTGATTCATACTCCAGGTTCAACCGCAACATCAGATAGTTTACCTTGATCTCATTGGATATCCCCGCCGTATCGATCGTATTCACAAACTCATACGCCTCCTTAAAAGCGCCACACCACAAATAGCTATTCGCCAAACGGATCTCAGAATCAACCAGCTTGTCTTTGTTGTTCATCTTTTTCGAGAGCTCAATCAATTGATTGGCACTGGCGTTCATCAACTTCGATTGATAGGTGGAATATTCATTAAAGAGCAGGTAGGTGTAGCTGTATTGTTCTTCCAAAGAGAGTTTACTGCTCTTCAATCGTTCCGTGAGGCTGAAGATACGTTCTTCTTTTTGTTGCTGGTATTTCTCAACCTCTTGAATCTCTTTATCCAAGAGGTCTAAGCTCTTTCTTATCTGCGAATAACCATCGCTCCCCTTATCGAAAGAATAAGCGGGCAATACCAGTAAGTGCAAAAGGAATACTACTATGGCTATGGCTCTATTCATAATAAACAGATGGGAGCCTCTTCTTCATCCTATGTCAGTATAGGATAAACGATTTTCCCTCTATAGGCAAAAGTAATCATTAATTTTATATGGACAAATATCTGTATATAAAGAATCCGGACACGCGGTTTAAGGCCCTTTTCTTCTGTACTTTTTATTTGCCTCCGACACAGGCCAAATCAACGAATAGTCAAACGATTACATTTTATACATTGTGTATTAAGTGTACTTTTTTTGTCGCGTTTCCCCGCGTCCCCTACTTTTGCTCAAAAGATATTTATCGATCTATGAAAAATCCTATTCTATTCTTAAACCTTATGCTACTGCT
>JAQWBH010000286.1 GCA_028707405.1 Parabacteroides sp.
ATTACTCCATAAAAGCTATCGCCTATTGGTCCAAAACCTGACAGCTGAAATGAATTTGGATCTATTTTGTCGCAATCATCAATGTAATTATTATAGTCGTGAAGCATACGTGCAATGATTGCAGTCATTGCTTCTTTACTATCTTTTTGTGCCTTAAAGATTGTGTCGGTGTCGGTTGACTTAGTTTGTTTAGCAATTACTAAACTGTAACCGGGACGCTCCATGAGTGAATCTGTATTATTGAGTGTAAACTCACTTGAAGCTCCGTCAATTGCTATCATAATCATCCCGTGAGCTCTGGATATCTTATCAGTGAGTTCTTCCAGCTCTGTTTGCTCTGTTGCACGGAAGAAATGACAATCTGTATCAGTATGAGATATTGAAACCAATTGTCTGGCCAACTTTTCTGAATATATGAAATGGTTGTACATAGTTTATTTTTTTGATCGTTTTCTTAATTCTTTTTCCTGTTTTTCCATCCTTATGGCAGCCATCTCCATTGAGTAGAGAGCATCATACAAAAGAGACTGGCGCACCTGATTCTTCTTGGTGACATCTCCTTCTGCCAGAGAGTCAATAATTCGTTGCTGATAATCAAATACGTTTATTTTCTTTTCATCATCACCGGGAATACCGAAGACATGTGGAAATTGCACCTGGAGGAATGATATTGTGCCTTGGATATACCACAGGATGCCGGCCTTGACCGATTTTCGCATACGACGAACGGTCTGCACCTCATGTTCTTTTGCGCGGTTGGTATACAAAACACTGATGAGCTGATTTATAGCGTCGGTATCTGCATTTAATTGGCTTTGCCAGGTCTGCAGCCAAACAAATTGCTCGTAAGTTATATCCTCTAGTGCATCACCGGGACCGCGCAGCGACTTACCCTTGCTCTTTACGTGTTTGAAATGATTGATAGTGATCTTGGGTGAAATGGAACGAATGTTATCTTCTGCTTCAAAAAGGTAGTCAAACACTTCTAGAACAGCGGTAAGCTCGTCAACGAACAGAGGATGCCGCCCATGTTTCGTCTTAATTACGAAAAGGCCATTGCCGATATCCTTCCGGACGGTAGCCTTAATGCAGTGAAGGAAAAACTTTAGCTGAATTTCCACATAGGTAAGATTCTGACGTTCGGAAAGCTTTATGAGAAAAAGAAGTTGATCCTTGGACATTTCATTCCAGCTAGCCGGGACCTGGTATTTTGCATCCTGTATGTTTATATTGATCATGATCTGGTGGCTGTTGCTACGAATATTCTGCGTTCGGATGAATTGTATTTTACAGTGCCCTCTCCTGCTTCTTTCTTTTCTGCAGCAATGAGAGCTTCGTCGAGAGTGTTACGCCAAAAATCTGCCTGCTCGTCGAAATAGTTACCGGTATATTGCATATCGCTGTAGAGTGGTCTGATTATAGGCTTGAACTCAATTTGTGATTGAGCTCCGGAAGTGCGCTGGGTTTTGGTTGACTGTGATGTATGAAGAGCTGCTACACGTGATCCGGTATATGCCTGCATTGATGTTGTGATATCTTCAGATGCTGATTTATCGAAATTGTTTTTCATATCATCAGGAAGCAGCTTGAATGTTTCGCTTGTTTCAATACGCAAAACAAGCATACGTAGATGATGAAATGTGAGGGGGCTGTTATCGATATCAACCAGGCCTTTTTCCTGAAATTCTGTTGCGTTATCAAAAAGCCTGGTTGAAATAGATATCGAGACATCCTTCCATTCAGGGTAGTTAGCTATATTTGACTGCAGGTATCTGAGCGCATTATCCAGGTTGCTCCATCCACGATTGAACAGACTCTCTGTAGCTTTAGCTATTTTTGCATCGGATGCCGGAGCGAGTTTTTCGGTTCTGGTAACTGTATGACCTGATTCTCCTACATTAATACTGAATTCATCAGTGGCAAGTGCCAGTGAGAATGGCCCCAGTGCACGACAAATATGTGATCTCAGTTTATCGGCTGTTTCAGTTATCAACTTGTCGATTAAACTTTGTCCAATATATGGTGTAATATATTTGTCCTGGGCATCGATCAGAAATTGTTGGTATGTTTCAAAATCAGTACTCTTATTGATTTTGACATACTTCTGAAGTTCTTCTATTGACTTGATTAGTGTTTCCATATCTTATACTTGTTCGTTACCTATTTGTTTTTCTGCCCCGGTATTTTTGTCAAGTGTAGTAAGCATGATGTTTGGAATAATAAAATCGATATCTGCAGGCCAGCCATTAATTGCTTTTACAATTTTGAGTGGTTGGATGAGTAACTCTCTAACCGGTTTCATAAGACTCTGCTTGATAATGAAGAGCTCACGTGCTTCAGTACCGTTAATGTTTTTTGATTTACCTGGACTAGCACCTTGCAAACTTGGGTGTACTCCCATGGCATAACAGATTGCATTGCTGGCCTCTTCACTGTCCTCGATGTACTCGCCACCTTTGATGAAACTTTCTATCGGAGTAATCTTTATATCTGACTTTTCAACATCCTTACCAATCGCTCCATAATCTATGTCTGAAACAAGATTCTTTCCTGCGTTTTCTTTCCCGGAAAGGAAATCTTCCAATTGTTGATAAAACTCTTTGCGACGATCTGTTTGTTTTTTCTTATCTGTTATACCTTCTGTTTTAAATAAGTCACTGAAAAAATCTTTTCGTATCTGAATATGATACTTGATGACCATCTGATTCTTGAGCAAGTTCATTTTGAATTCAGGAATAGCACAACTCAGATCATACCAATGACTTTCGAATATTGACCACCAATAAGCTTTCTGATAGTAGAATTTACCTGGTGAAGGTTTGCCGATATGCATGATAAAACGACGATCATTACCTTTTTTTCTTTTGCCATCTTCTCCAGGCTTCATTCCCATGCGTACCTTAAGATCATGTAGTGGGTTATCGTAATCCAATAGAGGAGTCAACACTACATCGTCTTTATCATCATCTGCCCACTTTGAGCTGTAACAGTGATATTCTATCTGACCTTTATCATTCACTACTGTCAAGCGACTGAATGCAGCTTCTTTAAATCGCATCTGCACTATTTTGGTTCCTGCTTTGTTAAATATGAATTCAATAAAACCGTTATGTAGTAGTGAGAGATCTGCAACAAGTTCCTGCTGTATGAGTGAGTAATTGTTGTCATCAAGGAATTCAAATATTTCCTGTACACTTTTATCGGCATCAGATCTAAGGACGGGTATGTTTTTAATTTTATTAGTACCATCTTCAATCTCTGTACGCACAGGGATGGCAGTCTCACCGTGCCCCATATTTCCGTTAAATTCGAGATTGGATCCTACAATGTTATTTTTGAATGCATACTTGATTAGCTTGTCAGGTAGATCATTGTCTTCACCCCAAGGATAAATCTCAATTTCATTGCTTTTTCCTTTTGGTGATACTATCACATTGTTATCTTTTCCGGCATCAGCAGTAATACCTGTAGTTGTATTAGCCCTGAATTCGGTAACAATAGCCGGCGCAGCACCTTCCAATATTGCGTAATTTTCAAATATTTTCATAGGTATACTATTATTTTATTGAATTCGATTATTGTAATACGACGAATTTTCCGGGGGGAGAACTCTCCCTCAGGCATCACATTTAAGGTATCTCCGGCTGAATGAAATGAAGTGAGAACACATCTTTTGTATTCACGGATCTCACCATTTTCTTTGACAAATTTGACCTGGAAAGGAAGTCGTTTGCCATCCTTTCCGGATCTCTCCATCATTTCCCATATCCGGGATTGCTTGATCAGCTTACTCATCGCGATTGTTTTACATACAAAACAACCGCTTTTAGTGCCAGATACAAAGGACAAAAAAAAGCAGCCCATAAATGGACTGCCTATTTTTCACACTGATTAAAGAAACGTTATTACGTTTCAGGTAACAAAAGAGTTATTAATTCTCTGAGACGATCGTAAGAGTTTAGACGTTCATATTCATCTTGACTATGAAAAAGAACGTCTAACCAGCCTAATGCTGTTGGTGCAGTGATAGGTTGATTCATTTTGTAATGCATTTGAAATGAATATAATTGGCAGGAAATAAAGAAGGTCCTACCTCCCCGTTGCATTACACCTATCATAGGCAGTGGGTGCATTAACACACCACACGGGAGTAGGACCAATAAGTTCCACTCGCCTATGAATAAGATGTAATGCACTGCAAAGATCGTAAATGTTACGATAGTGACAAAAAAAATAACGGTTACCTTTTCAGAGTAACCGCGATACAATATAGTTAAGGTATTTATTATTTCCTTTTGATTGCCATACCGGTAGCAATATACATTGGTGGTCTCACAACTGATCCATACTTTCCATATACTCCTGATTCATACTGAATGTTTAAATTAATAATTCCATCAGCCCCAGCTTCATCTGCTATGATTACAATTTCTTCAATAACATCATTAATATTAGTGTCAATATAATCCCCATACTTTACGTTAGTTGATTTAAAGCTATAAACATCATCTCTCTGATCATTTACTTTACTGCCAATTACTTCGTAGCCTGATTCAATTACTGCAGACACACTCCCAATTGGATTATAGTCAAAACTGACTGAGTTTGACTCAGTGATAAAGAAACCCTGAGAAGTATATTTTTCAAAGTCCACCACTGTTGAATAGCGCTTGTATGGATACTTTGCAGCGCACGAAGACAACAACGCTGTTATTAAAACTAATAGTAAATATTTTTTCATGACTTAAACTATTTTTCACAAACATACTAAAAAAACCATACTCACTGGCGCGAGCATCCTTTTTTTTAGAGATAAACGGCTGATTGCATTGCATGCAAACAGTCAGATCGGAATCACACACGTGTGATGATTTTCTAGGGGGCGCAAAATTTTAACATTTGGCATATTACGACCATTTTCCGAAACGCTTTTGCGAATTTTTCTCAGGGCGGTGCGTGCTCTTCCGAGGGGGATAAGGGAAATAAATTTCCCTTAACAACCCTTTTTAGCTGACTACCTGATGTTTAACTTTCTTAAAATGAAATTACAGTGAGGTTTTTTTTATTTTTAATTAACTTCTCTTTGATTATCAAAACATTAAGACCTATTTCAAAGCGTTTTGGAGTGGTTTTATTTTCAAATGTACATTTTTAACTTTTTCAAGTTAAAACATGAAATGCGACGATTTATCGAAGTTTAGGCAAATGCTAATTAAAAGATACTATAAACGCTTTGTATAGTCGCTAACTGCCTGTTGTATATGTAGTTATATTTTTGTATATTTGTATATACAAAAAAAGGGAGTGAGACCCCTATCTATTTAATCACATTTTAATTTTTAATTTATGGAAACAAAAAAAAATGAAAAGGCTATGACTGTAGCCGTAGCAAAAAAAGAAGAACCTAAGAGAGGCGGAAAAACGCAATCCATCACGGAGATTTTAGAAATTCAGTTAAAAGAAATTCAGCGTAAAAAACGCCTGGCTGATAATCGGGATGTTTTTATTTCGAAAAACAAGAGTTTAGAAGAGTATCAAAAACTAATCCAAGAAATGGCGATTGATGACGTTTTCCAAACGGAAGATTTTAGTTTAAGTTTTTACGCCAAAAACGACCACCGACACAATGCAAGTTTTTCTATTTCTAACCCTGAAATGCTTTTGAAGTTTGTCGTTTTTTTGAGGGTTGAAATCGAGAAAGCAGTTGAGAAAATTGAAAAAGAACTTTTGCAAGATATTGCATAATTAAAAAAGGCGGGGATGTTTGAGACTGCCCCGCCTTTTTATCACATTTTAATTTTATGGTAAAACTAAAACATGACAAATTTATGAAAACAATTGAAACAAAACAAACCAATATACAGGAAAAAAGGAACTACCTCCGAGGATTAAGCAAACCAATTCAGGCACTTGTTAAAGAAGGAGCACTGCCAAGCGTAAACGAGGGATTAAAACTAATATACGGCGGAGAAGGTCACGAGGATTTAAAAACTATCAGACAATGGAATAAAGAGGGCAAGCGAGTAAAAAAAGGAGAAAAAGCTCTTTTGTTGTGGGGATCTCCACGAGTTAAAGAATTGGAGAACAACGAAAAAGCGGAAACGGGCGAAAATGGAGAGGTTGACGAATTATCATTTTTTCCAATCTGTTACGTATTTTCGCAAAAACAAGTACAGGAAGC
>JAQWBH010000287.1 GCA_028707405.1 Parabacteroides sp.
GGCAGCAAAGATAAGATAATATATTACATCTTGCAACATGTTCCCCCAGAAAAACTCAATTTTAACATCAGAATAGCGTTTAAAGTAAAATAAAGATAGTAGGGACCGGGAGCTACCATCCTTAAAAGCTAAAGTCGGAAGTTTGAATTGCCATAAACGACGCACAAAAAAAGGCTGTCTCGTTAGGGAGACAGTCTCTTTTACATATAATAGGCAACGCACTATGTTCAACGATCTTCTGGCATACCTGTGTATCGATATCCACCGATTACATATGTTGCATCCTTAGATGAATCATGCGTAGCAGATTTAAATTTCCAGGCAAATTCTGCAACAGCAGGATCTTTTCTCAAAGATACTGGTTTCTCATAACTTTCATAAATGGCAGTTCCACTATACAATTTAATTTTTAAGTACAGACTATCCGATTTATTGCCACCAATAGAAGTAGCTTGTTTCGGAAGTATTTTTCCATCAAGTATAGTAGCACGTATATATGACTTTTCTTCTTCCTCAACAGTTTGACCGGCAGCTGTGGGGGAAGGCGTAGGCAAATCATCAATAGAGAGAATATTATTAAATAATTGAGCAAAATCTTCCGTTGTGGATTTAAAAGAAGATGCATCACCTGTCAATAAAAATTTACTTTTCATTGGGAATGCTGCTCCACCATCATCAAGCCAAATCTCATTTGCTACATTTTGTGCTGTATTATAAATCTGTATTTCAGAACTTCCATACTCAATATATGTTTCCTGCATATTCTCGCTCATAAGCTTAAAAACATATCTGCCGGCATAATCTAAAGTTTCACTATTCCAGCTATCTATGTCTTCCATACAGGATGACAATATCAACGCAGCGAAAATTGATAAAAAATAAAATATTTTTTTCATATCTTTCCTCATTTTAGTTATTGTAATTGAAA
Organism: Parabacteroides sp.; assembly: GCA_028707405.1. Lineage (GTDB taxonomy): Bacteria > Bacteroidota > Bacteroidia > Bacteroidales > Tannerellaceae > Parabacteroides. The sequence goes on from JAQWBH010000287.1 coordinate 929, forward strand.
AGTTGTAGTGTAAGTGAGCGGTCCCTGATCAACTAAAGTAACGGAAAATTGTATTTTTCCATCAGGCAAAATTTTACCAATGCCATAATGTCCACCATAAGGAGAAGAACCTGACAAAATTTTTATTGTTCCACCTCCCAGATCAACGAAATCAATCGGTATGGGATACTTCTGCCACCAACTATCCGAAGCATGATAATAACCTACTATTCCATTATTTTTCGTAATGGTCATCTTATTTGTCCGTGTCGCATGTACAACCTGATATGTCCCCGAAATGTCACCCGTAGGGATAGCAGATACGACGGCAACCAATCTTTCTATTGATACTGGAAAACCATCCGAATTTTTTGCCGAGTACTGAATCGGATATACATCTGGAACAGACGTATTTACTGTACCTTTAATATCGACTTGTAATTCAGCATCTCCTTCAAACGCTTTAACTCCGGGGTCTGTGAAATTCGAGTTTGTCAGAACAAACATAAAATCATCTCCTTCCATTTTGAATGTAGCATATTCAGTGACTCTCGAAACCCCTTCTGTTTCCTTTTCACATGAAAAAAGCACAAACAAGGAAACAATTAATAAGCTATATTTAAATATTTTCATCTTTTCACTTTTTAAGTTTGTTACCGATACTATTTACTACTTTTTAGATTCCACCAAACTTTTTCTCCCACGTTCGCTTTCTGTGCCGGAGCATTAGTATTCCTAAAAATATAAGCATCCGGATATAAAGGAGACGCAGGTAAATTCCCCCCCAGTAAAGCTCTTCCTTTAACAGATATTGTCAACTCTCCAGCAGGGAAATTTATATATGCAGCGGATCTATCCGAAGCAATATCAATATCATTTACAGGAGGATACTTTGTCCTGTTTCTTTCAAGGAACGATTCAATATGCTGATAATTTGCATTTGCTACCCATTTCTGAATAGCTATTTGTTTGATTTCCTCTTCAACAGTGCCATTTTTCCAAGCAGCATAACCTGTTGCATCGAGAATAGCATCATCTCTTATGCCGTGTTGATCTAAAGATGCTCTAACACCTCTTTCATAATAATCTTTAGCCTGCATATTTTGTGATGCACGAGCATATACTTCAGCTATATAGAAATTGATCTCCCAATTTGACATCAACATTAAATCCATATTCCCGGGAAAATAGACTTTGGCATAAGTTTCTTTATCATCTGTTTTTCCATTGCCGTCCGAGTCCTCTTTTGAATCAAAATCACCAAAAAAAGCACCTTTTGTCCCGGAAAAAAGATTACTGAGACGTGGATCACTATTCATGCTCAGATAGTCGATAAAATTCTTAGCAGCAATCACATTTGTGGATAAGTAATTAGCTCCACCTGCTTCGAATTCGCGCATCGGATGACGTTTACCCTCTTGATCATCAGACCAAACAGTTCCGGAAATTTTTGCACTTGACAAAAGCAATTGATGATTGGTTATAAAATTAAGTACCTCTGCATTATTGTACTTGGGAGTCTCTGAAAGACGTAGCATTAATTTTAATTTCAATGAATTTGCAAATCTAAGCCAAGCGTCTAAATCACCTTTATAAATAAAATCAGATGAAGCATTGATATAAGAACTCGTTAAATCGACTGACAATAATTCATCAACTCGTTTGAGTAAATCTGCATAAATTGCTTCCCCTGTATCTTGTTTGGGGTGTAAAATATCTTCATCTGCTCTTAAAGCTTCAAAGTATGGCATATCACCCCAAACGTCTGTAATAATTTGCCAAGTGAAGATCGATAATGCTTCGGCAACAAAATAATAACCACGGTTTTTATCCTCAGCAGTCATCGTTTTGATACGTTTCAAGTCTGTCATCGGTTCTCTCATCAACGACTGATAGGCTGTATTAAACCCCTGTGGAAGGTATTCACATAATGACTTAAATTGCGATGCTGTATAAGTTTGGGTCCAGTATTCAACCCAGAATGCTCCCGCAAAGCCAAAATCCCAACCCATTAAGTTATTGGCAATGCCAACTTCAGCAGCTGGTAAAAGTACTTTTGCATCAGGTATCTCCTCCAATGCGTTAGGATCGTGGTTAACATCAAGCCAATCACTGCAGCTGCTAACTGTAAGTATGATGAAAAAAGAAAATATAATTAATAATTTGCTTTTCATAATCTCTTTTTTTAATTAAAATGTAACATTTAATCCGAAAACATAAGTCTGATAAGGAGGATTCGTTCCAAACTCCCCAAAACGAGCTTCGATATTGTTTCCAAATGTGGTCACTTCCGGATCAATATATTGATTTTCAGCAGGAGTCCATAACAATAAATTCGATGCTGTGACAGAAGCACGCAAATTGCTTACTTTTAATTTATTTGCAATAGATTTTGGCAATTCGTATGCAATACTCACATTCCTTAGTTTCAGATATGATCGATCAATAACGGCATGATCAGTATATTTAAAACCTCCATTACTGTAGAATGTGTGGAGTGCAGTTGGATTCACGGGAATCGTATTTTCCCTATACGTGCCATCAGGATTAGATACTACAGAATTTGGAATGATGAATGGTTCACGATTATTATAAACTGTCTCGGGACCACTACCGACCCAGTGCATATAATCTTTAGTGTAGCTAAAAATAGATCCTCCGTAACGATAATCAAATGTGCCCGACAAAGAGAACCCTTTATAAGAGAAAGTGTTAGTTAATCCCATTCTAAACTTTTCATTGATATTTTTACCCAAAAACTCTTCATTCGGGGTGGGTTGAGGATTTCCGTTTCCGTCAACTATAATATGCTCCTCACCGTCAATCATCGTCTTTAAAGCCTTTTGTGACTTAAACTGACCGATAGATTTTCCTTCTACTGCATAAATTCCCATACCTCCAAAACCGCCCAAGAAAACTTCTGGCACATCCAGGTCCTCTACCTTGTTATAATTCTTGGTGAAATTGTAAGAAATATCCCACTTAAAATCATTCCACCTTACTGGAACAAAATTGAGAAGTAATTCAATACCCCTGTTTCTCACATCTCCTAAATTAGCTATTTGAGAAGTATACCCGGTTGTTGGATCAATAGGCAATGTAGCAATCAATCCTTTTGTCAGTTTGTCATAATACGAAATCTCCAAACCAATACGATGATCAAACAATGCAAGATCAGCTCCCACTTCAAACTCATCTGTTAATTCTGGTTTCAGATTAATATTTCCTGCCGTATTTGAAACAGTATAAGCATTTACGCCCCCCAAAGGAAAAATTAAATTATCAACGTTGGGATAACCAGGATTAGTTATGCCAGCTGCAACAAGCCTGTCATACACGGCATAGAGCCCCGCATCCTTTCCTGTACGGCCAAAAGAAAATCTTAGTTTAGCGAAATCCAACACTCCTGTACTGATATCTTTTGATTTAAGATAATCAGTTGCAATGAAACTGAGCATGGCACCTGGATAAAAAAAGGAATTTTTGTGCAAAGGCAATGTAGAAGAATAATCATTCCTTCCTGTCAAAGTTAAATACAGATAATTACGGAAGCCTAAATCCGCATTCAAATACATACCGCACAAACGGTACAGATTAGAAGATTGTGTAGCCGTAGCAGGACTCAAGGAATTTGTAAAATCATAGAATCCGGGAATATCAATCGTAGTAATTTCACCCCCAATTGCGTTGTAAGATTGCACATTTGTATTTCCACCGGCAACTGCATTTAATGAAAAATCGCCAAATTGATTCTGATAATTAAGAATCAAATCGTGGTTCATCTGAACCCTCTGCCTTCTTACCTGATTATATGACCCGGGATTGGCATTGGAAGAGCCGTCATTAGGAGAACCAGGAGTAAAGACGATAGCATCGAAATGGGTATTGGCTATGGTAGATTCATAATCTCCTCCAAAACGATAGGTCAGTTTCAAATTTTTAAGAATGTCATAATCTAATTGAAGTTTCCCGAAAAACTTATTCTTTGTTTGTACAGCTTCTTTAATATCCAAGATATAATAAGGATTCATTCCATAAGGAGTAAAATAATTATCTACATTGTTAAACTTGTTTTTCAAATCTTTTAGATCGACAATAGATATATCAGTTGCAATTTCATTCAAAGATCTATAGATGGAATTATCCTGTCCTGTAGGTGAAGCTTCGTTTCTTTCAGCGCTAAAATTAATAGAAGTGCTAATAGTAAGTTTTTTTGCATTATGAGAGGCATTTGCGGCTATCGTATATCGATTGTATGAATCATCATTCGTCGGAATGGGTCCGTCTATATAATTTTGCGATATGGATGTATGGAACTTCGTTTGTGCAGACCCCCCAGTTAACGAGATAGCGTTGTTATACCCTACTCCCAAATCGTAGAAATCACGTATCCGGTTTTTTAGATACACATATGGTTTCAATTGTTGACTATTATCAACAACATTACCCCAGACCCGTTCCTTACCGTCAAATCTGGCACCCCAATTTCCATTTTCATCTAAGGCACGATCACCGCTCCATCCCTGTCCAAACATCTTCTGTTCAGTCGGTATTCGTCCTACTTGTTGTACGGTAAGACCACCGTCATAGGCAATCAATAACTTTCCATCAGTATTTTTGCCCGACTTCGTAGTGATCATTATTACTCCTTGTGCTGCACGTGAACCATACAAAGCAGATGCTGCCGAACCTTTTAAAACAGAAATATTTTCAATATCATTGGGATTCAATGCATTGATTCCCGAACCAAAGTCAGCTTGAGAATTAAGATTACTTCCCGTACGGTTCTGAGCATTGGTGATGGGAACGCCATCAATAACATACAATGGTTGGTTATTACCAAACGAACTGAACCCGCGAATTGCAACATTTTGTGTGCCTCCGGGATTGGGCGCTGAAGATACATCCAAACCGGCAACTTTTCCTTGTAATGCCGCCATAGGATTTACAGTCTGTGCTTTTAATATCTCATCACCTGACACAGAAGAGACACCATATCCCAAAGTTTTTTTCTCTCTTGTAAGTCCCAAAGCGGTAACAACTATTTCTTCCAATAACTCAGTATCTTCTCTCAGAAAAACAGTTACTCTTGCGCTTACCGGCACTTCCTGGGTCCTATACCCAACATAAGAAATAATCAATGTGCCTTCTGAAGGAGCGGTTAGAGAAAAAACTCCATTTATATCGGAAACGGTACCCTGCGATGTACCCTTAATCTGAATGCTGGCTCCTATTACAGGCTCTCCGGCTGCATCCACCACTGTACCGCG
>JAQWBH010000288.1 GCA_028707405.1 Parabacteroides sp.
GCATTATCAATGGTAAAGTATACCAGGATAGTCACAGCATTGTGTATCCGATGTTCATGCACAGTATCAGCAATGTGCTGATGGTTGGAACAGGGTATTTGTTTGTATTATTATAGGAATAAACGGTACCAGTTTATACAATGACCTTGGAGATACAGTTCGGCTTTTCTATAACGATAAGTTTTAGGCAGTAAGAGGGTCAGTTAAAATTCTATCTGTTTTATAGAATTTGTTACAAAAATCACAGTAAAAAAACATCTATGCCAAATATATAATTGGCATAGATGTTTTTTTCTGTTATTATTATATTAATTATGGTATTGTTTCTCGTCACCCCAGGGGTGATTCCGGAGGAGTAATATGAATAAAATTCTAACCCTTCTCTTAATACTAAAGACAGCCATCATCCTCGCCGAAAAAGATTTGCTAGCTGCACGAAATGAATAACATATCAACCAAGAGAAGGTGAGGGGCATGGGAAAGCTATTCAGTACCCTTAAAAATGAACTGGTGGAGAAAAGTAAAAGCGGGATATCCCTTGAATTGCGTTTAGTTATATTATTCCTCGTCTTCTTAATAACCATCATGTTATGTATATCGTTGATTTTAATTTCCACAGGTGTTTTTAAAGCAGGAGTTAAAGAAAATACTGCCTTATTTGAAAAGGAACTATCTTACATCAATAATGGGATTTATGATTATTATAGGGATACGTCACTTCGCAGTATATTCCTTGCTGAAAACTTGTCAAAAAATATAGAAGGAGTTATATTGGAGAATGGGGTTATACCATCGGAATTATTCTACCATCCCGATCTGCTTGAAACAATTCTAAATGAGACATTTGATAAACTGCTAATTGAACTTCAGTATTCAAAAAACAGCGGTATATTTCTGATTCTTAACGCAACTATAAATCCTGATATTGCTAAAGCGGAATATTCAAGGGCAGGAATATTTTTAAAAAATATGGAAGCTGGTTCTGTAAATTCACTTTATTATGATATCCGCTATATGCGCGGGCCTTCTTCCATTGGCCGAAGCAATGGTATAACTATTCTTCCTCAATGGGAAATGGAGTTTGCTGTAAGTAAAGCTGATTATTTTACGATTCCTATACATACGGCAACTGAATCTAATCTACCCTTATCCCGATTGTACTATTGGTGCCCCAAAGTTCAATTTGATAATAGCGATAGTGCTATGCTGTGCAGTGTGCCACTTATTGCGTCGGACGGAACGTTGTTGGGGGTTACCGGTTTTGAAGTGGGATCAATGCTTTTTAAATCTAATTACGCACCTGATAACTCAATGCAGAATCGTATTTTCTGTATGCTTGCTCCCTATGACGGTACTTATTTAAATCTGGAAAATGCCATGTTTGCGGGAAGCCATGTGGTAAGAGGTTTAATTCCGTCTACAAAAATGAAGGTATTGACTGATAAAGAAGGCTTTCATCAATATATTGATGAAAGTAACAATACGTATTTGGGATTTGACCGTAAGGTGCGCCTTTATGCAAATGATTCGCCCTATGAACAGGAGGAATGGCGTGTTGTCCTTCTTGTCCCCGAAATAGATATAAATGGAAAAATTATGCATCAAAACCGATTGATTATATCTTTACTTGTGTTATTGACTGCCGTTTTTGCTGTTTTGGCAATTTTGATAAGTCGTAAATATCTGCAACCTATCAGGAAGGCATTCGATGCAATAAAACTAAAAAAAATCAATGAACATAATAAAACGAGAATCCCTGAAATAGATGATCTAATTGAATATTTGACAAAGCAGGATGATAAACTCATAGGTGACACTTTTGATTTTATTGCGCATAATACAACAATATTTGAAAGTTTTGTTAATAATATAAAAACTCTTTCTATCGCTGAAAAGGTAGTTTTTGATTTATATATGAAAGGCCATACGTCAAAAGAAATTGCTAACATACTATGTTTGTCCATCAATACAATTAAAACACATAATAGACGTATTTATACGAAGTTAAATATCTCTTCCCGGAAAGAACTCCTCGTATATACTCAAATGATGAACGAACTAAAACAAGAAAAAAATAAAAAAAAGGAGGGGTGTTAATAACCCCTTCTCGTTCGGCGGAAAAGCTCAGTGATCAAAAGGATATCGATTAAATCCCTAAGTAAGCCCCGGCGCCTGAACCGCGGATTATAATTATATACGGGGGCAAAGACTTCTTGGGAATAATCAGCCAAATCAGGATACAATCTGCACATGTCGTTGTAAATAGTGTCTGCCATTTTCTCCAATACATCCTGGGGTGGCAAGGTGTTGCAGTGGGCATCCATTTGATCGCAAGCTTCCATAATGTAGGGTTGCAATTTATAATAGATATCCGGATAAGTTAATGGAGCTTCTTTTGTTGCCGTGGTATTTCCATTTGCATTTTCGCACATTTGCTATTCTCCTTTGCTTAGAAAAATCATTTATTTGTAATATATGATATTAAAGCTAAAGTGTGAAAAATCACCCCAAGGGTGATTACAAAAATGAGAACAATGTATATGATAATCATTAAACGGCGATGTATTATTCAATATAAAGAAGGGGAATTGAGAAATGAAAAAATTTATTACTTGTTTTCTTATTTTGATGCTGGCTATGTTTGTCGGATGTGCGAACTCATCTACAGGAACGGAAAGTGATGACACAGGAAATCCTGTAAATGTTGAGACAGAAACAGAGGGAATGGGGGAACTGCTTTCGGCTTCCTATGTGGAAATGATGAAAAGCGGCAAATACCTGTTAAAGTACAGAGCTACAATAGAATTTGAAGGACAATCCGCACAATTGGAGGCTACAGCGGCCGTAGCAGGTGAAGATTCGGCTTTTATCAGCAAGGTTGGTGGTATAGAAAGTAAAATGATTTTTAAAGAAGATAAAGTTTATATGATCGATCATGCCAACAAATCGATACTTATCTGGTCATCAGGTGCAGAAGATGAGGATGATGGAACCATTGATACAGAGGGCATTACCTATATCGGAAAAGGTATTGAAGACGGATTGGACTACGAAGAATACTCTACAGAGGATGGATCGATTAAATATTATTTTGATGGAAAGAAGCTGGTTAAAATGATTGTTGTCACAGAAAATGAGACTATGTTGATGGAAATTTTGGAGATGAGTGACAAAGTTCCCGACAGCATGTTTGAAATTCCTTCCGATTACCAGACAGTCTCTATGTAGTGAATAACGGAGGTGAAAAATGGGTAACGATTTATTCGGTTTAGGTGGATTGGTTAAGGGCCTCAGTGCTTTTATGCCAAAGGATAATCCTGATACCAAGCTATTTCAGCTACAAACTGAAATAAACGATATGGAGGACAAGGAGAAGGAGCTTTATGCCGAGATTGGCAAAAGGGTGTTTCCTGATGTTCGTGACAATCCGGAATTCCGTGATTTAATAGAAGAGATCAGTTTTATAAAGAAAAAGCTGGGCGAGGCAAAGGTGGAGTTAGAAGAAGTTCAGGCTACTATATCGGATCAGAAACGGATGGAAGAAGAACTGTTAGAAAGCCGCACCTGCCCAAACTGTTCCAATTATAATCCTGAAGGCGTAAAATTTTGCCAAGAATGTGGTGAAAAGCTGGGAGACAGCGAGAAGTTAAAGTGCCCGTCCTGTGGCACTGTCTATACGGCAGGAACTCGGTTTTGCGGCGAGTGTGGAAGTGGGTTGTTATAATGGCATCGTATAAGCAGGCTTGTATCCACTGCGGTGGTTTAATTGATTCCGATTCACGTTTTTGTATTAAGTGCGGAAAGCGAAATCCCTTTTCTTTACGATGCCCCTTTTGTCTGCGGGAAGTGGCAAAAGACGATATGATTTGCGGGGGTTGTGGGGAATCTCTTGTAATATGCTGCCCTAAGTGTGGGAAAGACACCTCAGCCTATTATGATGAATGTCAAATGTGTGGCACAAGCCTGTTGGTACCATGTACCAATTCTGGTTGCGGAGAAATGGAGTTTTTTAAGAATACCCATTGCAGGGCCTGTGGTAAAAAAATAGAGAAATAATTTGTTGGGAGGTCAATGGGATGTTAAAAGCATTTACCAGAAATTATGAGGATAATTCAACAGAAGCCGGTTTTCAGTTTACCTTTTATTGTGATCTTTGTCATGATGGTTATAAAACGTCTTTTGTTGAATCAGAGACCTATAAAAAAGGAGCTATATTGCGAAGTGTGTCCGGAGGAGCAAGGGCTTTAAGCGGTTTGTTCGGTGGACGCCTTGGGGATATGGCATACAATGCAGGATTCGGGAGTGATATATTATCAGAAAGATTTAATGGCATGAGTCCTGAGTGGCAGAAGGAGCATGAGAAGGCCTTTGAACGGGCACAAAATGAAGCCCAACGACACTTCCATCGTTGTCACAAATGCCGTCTGTGGGTGTGCGATGCAGATTTTAACGAGGATGAAGGGCTCTGTGTAGAATGTGCACCGAGGATGAACGTAGAAGTTTCTGCCGCCCGTGCTAAAAAAATGGTAGATGACATCCGAGAAAAGGCAGAAGAAACCAAGGTTTTTGATGGTGAGATAGAATCAAAAACGATTCTATGTCCTACTTGCGGAAAACCTTGCGGAGTAGGAAAGTTTTGCAATAATTGCGGAGAAAATCTATCGATGAAAAGGTGTCCATCTTGTGGCACGAGTGTTGCGCAGGGAGTAAAATTTTGCGGAGAATGCGGAACCCGTATAGGTTAGTTGTTTTTGAACTTAGATTTTCTCCGCTCTTTTACACACTCAGTTAACAGATATTCAATTTGACCATTAATGGAACGGAAATCATCTTCCGCCCATGCAGCCAATTCTTTCCAGAGGGATGGTGACATTCTTAACAAAAGTTGTTTTTTCCCCTTCTCTTTATTATCATCCATTTATGCCATCCCTCCTTTTTTAAAAATCTTATCCCGCTATTTCTTAATATAGTGATCCGCTGTTTACGATTGGTTGGGCATCTTTATTACCACAGAGGACAACAAGTAAGTTGCTGACCATAGCCGCTTTTCGCTCTTCATCAAGCTTAACAATATCATTTTCGTTGAGTTTACTTAAGGCCATTTCTACCATCCCCACAGCACCTTCCACAATCATCTGCCTTGCAGCTATAATGGCAGAAGCCTGCTGCCTTTGCAACATGGCTGCGGCAATTTCCGGAGCGTAGGCCAAGTGGGTGATTCTTGCTTCCAGAATTTCCAAGCCCGCAATTTCAACTCTGGATTGAATTTCATCTTTTAATTTTTCTGCGACTTCCTGGCTGCTCCCCCTCAAAGATTTTTCTCCATCATCATCACCGGAGGAGTCGTAAGGGTAAAGGCTGACAATATTGCGGAGTGATGAGTCGCATTGAATGGACAAAAATTCTGTATAGTTGTCTACATTGAAGGCTGCCTTTGCTGTGTTGACAACTCTCCAAATTACAACAATACCGATGATGATAGGATTTCCCAATTCATCGTTGATTTTTTGTTTTTCATTATTTAATGTCATACTTTTTAAAGATATTTTTTTATTAACTTTTTTCATAGTGCTACCCTGTGGTTTTTTCGTTATTGATGTTGTCTGCTCAGGAGTAACAGAGGTAGGCGGTAAAGCGGAAGCAGTAGGATTGAAGGCTGTAGCAAAGGGATTTACAAAGTAAAAGCCTTCACCTTTTAATGTACCATGGTATTTTCCAAAAAGAGTGAGCACCAAAGCCTCATTGGGTTGAAGAATTTTTAGGCCTGCAAATAAGAAGGGCCCGATTAAGAATAGGTAAAGAGCTGCCAGTACAATGTAGATGAGCTGGCCTTCCGTATTTTTGCCGGTTTCCAAGAGGTTGAGACCGTAGATAAATACTGCAAGAGCACCAATCATCAGAACAATGTTTAGGATTAACATAAACATGCCACTTATTGATTTTGCGTAAATTTCGTCATAATGAAGTTGCCTTTCTTCTGTTACTTTTACTTTAGACATTTTGAACCCCCCTTTTAGGTTTAATGATATCATTTTGATATTATAAATATATTATATTAAAATCAGATTGGTGTCAATGCTTTTAGCTATGATATAATAAAGGAAATTCAGGGGAAAACAAGAAAGGGGAATGTAACTATGGATAAGAGTAGAGTAGTTAATGTAGGAATTGGA
>JAQWBH010000289.1 GCA_028707405.1 Parabacteroides sp.
AAGTGGTTTTGCTAATTTTGAGCTTCAATTTACTTTTGATTTAGGTCAAGTTGCAAAATTAAGTAGATTTAAGATAAATCAGAGACCTGAAACAAATATCATATACGATTACGTACATCCTAAACGATTTGAACTGTGGGGATCGGTCAGTCCGAATGTTAGTGCAGATTTTAGCACTTGGAGATATCTTGGCACTTTTGAATCCATTAAACCGTCTGGGTTACCATTAGGGCAGGTATCCAATGAAGATGTACAATATGCGCATACAAATGGAGAAGAATGGAATGTACCTTTAGAAGCTCCTCCGGCGCGTTACATTCGTTTTGTAGCATTAGAAACTTGGGGACAGGGTGCAGTTGTCCAAATGATGGAAATAACTATCTGGGGCAATCCTGATGAAAATTAAAGTTTGAGCAAATCTAAACCCAAAAAAATGTTTATATTATGAAATTATATTACCATTCTATATTTATTTTGATAACGAGTTTTTTCATATTGATGTCTTGTTCTGATATGAATGAACTACATGATCATTACTTAAAAAACGGGGAAATCATATATACTGGACGTGTCGATTCTGCAGAGATTCTTCCTGGTAAAAATCGGTTAATATTACGCTATTGGAATTCTGATCCTAAAGCTAAAAAATTGCTAGTTTATTGGTCATTTCGAACAGACTCTCTGGTTGTAGATATTCCTGTAAAAGATGTAAATGATTCCGTGGACATTGTAATTTCCAATCTTGAAGAAGGAAACATTAACTTTGAGCTTTTCACCATGAATGAACAGTCCAAGAATAGATCTGTGGCATATAACCTTTCCGGCAATGTTTACGGCGACAAATATTTGTCAACATTGAGAAGTCGAGCAATCAGAACAACACTAAACGAACCGTTAATTGGTTCAATTATTTATTGGTCAAGTTCCATGCAAAATTCAATAGGTGATAAATTGGTATATAAAAATAGCACAGGTCAGGAAAAAAATCTCCTCATATCTCCAAGTAACAATAAAACAATGATTGAAGACGTATCTGGCGACATTACTTGGCAGACGGCCTATTTACCGACAAAAAATTCAATTGACACATTTTATACTGAAGTAAGAACAATAGATTTCAACAATACATCCGGAGCATCAGGAGTTCCAAGATTGATCGAAGCGTCAGTAACTCAAGAAGGTAATAAATTGCAGTTCTTTGTTTTTGTGGAAGGTGCAAACGTGGAAAAATGCTCTTTTTTACTTCGTTCAGTAGGCAAAAATGTTATCGGTGCAAACGAGCATTTTTTCCAATCGGGAAATTATTGGTATTTGAATGGAGGTACTCCACAAAGTACAAATTTAAGTATTCTACAGAACCATCCGTTAAACGAAGCATCATCCAGGGGTGTTTTTATTCATAATTTCGATACCTCAAACTGGCAAAGTGGCACATATACATTCGAATATGGCTGGCACAATCGCCCTGGAATGGGAGGATCCTACATCATGTTTTTGACAAAAAATGTAGTAGAAATAAAGACTAATCAATAAAACACAACATGAGAATGAGAAAATACATTTTTTTAAAAATTTCACTAATGTCATTTTTCCTCATTATGTGTTCTCATAAAGTCACCGAAATTGGAGAACCTAATACAGATATAAAAACCCCTATAGAAGAGGAATCAAAAACAGAAAAAAATACAGAAACAACTGATTATTCTGGCCCTCCAAGATTGGTAAAAGTAGAGGCTGTAGACACATTAAATAGCAAGACTAAGTTTTCGATCCAAGTTGAAGGAAAAGGCATTGAAAATGGTTCATTTTTTATTCGTCTTGACGAAGGAAGTCCTCCAAATACATTAGATTTTTTTAAAAGTGAAAACGGATATTGGTACTTTAATAGGGGTAGTAATGACCGTCCCACACCAAATATTTATGACAACAGTCACGTCGATGAGGATAGCCGAAAAGGTTTCTTTTCACATACTTTTAGTATGACCAAATGGCCTGACAGCTTGTATAGCTTTATTTGTGGATGGCACAATAGACCTCAACCAGGAACCTATATGTCATTGGTAGGACATATTATTTTAAAAAATGGCAAACCATACAGTTATGAGAAACAATCAAATGTACCAGACATTAAGCATATAGTAGTTTATTCAGAATCTGGAGGATACGCCTCTTTTCCTGAATTATTTGTGTTGGATGGAGAATATAAGATTGGAACCTCTTTTGGGGTAAATTACAGTAGATCACACTTAGATGGCAAAAACAAATCACATAGATTAGTAAGTAATGATGGCGGAAAAACCTGGGAAGAAACCAGTGAATCACTAATTGACATTAGATGGAAAACGTCATCAGGGATATTAAAAATTCCTGCAGCTCAAGGTTGGATATTTACCGATCCAGCCAAGTATGATGAACTCATAGAAGATCAAAGAATTGTAATGTCATCTGCAGATGGACAAATTGCCTACCTGGGTGCAGCATATGTAAGGACGTCCAGTGATAATGGAAAAACTTGGCAGTCTAAAACAATTTCAATCCCTGATGACTGTTCGGGTTTAATGAATCATCACACCAGTTCATCATATATTACAACTACTTCCGGCGCAATGATTAGAGCAGTATATGGCAGAAGAAAAAAGTATTTTAACGATTCACGAAAAGATGAAATTTATTTCATTCGTTCCGATGATAACGGGCAGAATTGGGTGGTTTATCCCATGTTCGAAAGCGGAGTAAAGAATTTAGAGGTATCAGGATTTAATGAAACGGCAATTTTAGAAACAAGCAGTGGATCATTAATAGTTTTAATGCGTTCTGTACCTGAGGGAAACCTTTGGCAATCTGAATCGAATGACGGTGGTTTAACCTGGAGTACTCCTATAAAGACTCCTATGCAAGGGTATCCAGCCAGTTTACTTAGACTGCATGATGACAGATTACTGGCAATATATGGAAGACGAAAAATTCCGATGGGGATAAGAGCGACTACAAGCAATGATGATGGAAAAAAATGGGATATTGAAAAAGAATTGATTATACGTAACGATGGACTGGGAAACCCCAGCGATCTTGGTTACCCTGTGATGCATGAATTACCCAACAATTCGATAGTATGTGTGTATTATATTACAACGGATAATATAAATACACATATTGCGAGTTCAATTTTTAAAATTCCTTACTAGACAAAAAAAGTTATGTACAACATTTGAATTAATTACAATTTTTTCATAGTCCTTTTGGGATTATTTGATGAATCCCAAAAGGACTATGAGGTTTTATTGTTCAGAACATAATCTTTTAAAATTAATTTTATGATATGAAGAGAATATTTCCAATAATGCTATTATTTATGATTTCTCATATTGACTGCGCTTTCTCAAGTTTAGGCATACAAGTCACTGATACAATTTTAAATAATCATTTTTTTTATAACTCGACTCCCTCAAAACAATTGAGAGTACTTTTTGATTATTATCATCATTCATTACCTTCTACCGCGGTGGGAAACTACATCGTCACAGGCAGTTGGACTAATGATGAAGGAAGATATGGATGGGATGATTTTGTTCATACAAATACTTTCGATCCTGTTTATATTGCATTGGAAAAGGATTATCAAATCATTATGAGTAGAGAACCCTTTTCGAACGTTTTATTATCAAATATTGACATTGCGGTTATAATTAATACCGACAATCCAAAAAATGTAAGTTCCGCAAAACTTCTTTCAGATGTGGAGATTCTCAACCTTCAGCAATTTGTAAAAAAAGGAGGAAGTTTAATAATCATGTTAAATGCAGGTACTGCAGATAGAGAACATGAGAGTTTTGAGAAAACTCAGTTGAGGAAATTGGTTAATAGTTTCGGTTTAGATTGGAATGATGATGACACTCACTATTCGGATGTCAAGATTCTGGAAGCACATCCTTTTTTTTATGATGTGGATTATTTCCATTATGGTGCAGGTTGCACAATCAATGTATTACCCAATGCAATTCAACCACAGGTAATGCTGAATGTAAATTCGGATGCCTCTTATACTGACAGAAATGTACATGGACCTGGAATAGTAATGGTTAAGCAAGGAAAAGGGAAATTTATCCTTATAGGTGAGAGGGGGTCTTGGACCGGGAATATGTCAAGACCTTGGGTTGACAATAGCCGCTTTTTAAAACAATTGTTTTTATATTCTCATCCAGATCAAGGAGTAAATCCAATTAATTTCTCGCTTAATGAACCATTAACGTATGAAGTACAAATATCAGGCTTGCAAGCCATTCCTGTATCAAATAGTCTGTCAACGGTATATAACCCTTATTACAAAATGTTTTCTCCCAGAGCTACAACTAATATGCCCTATTTTGAAAGATCAGCTGATCTTACATTAACCTGTAATAAATTATTAAGCGGTAGTGCTTTTAGCATGAGAGCAAACATTGCAAATTTCAAATGGTTTGACAATCCTCCTGAAAATAACAACAATAATATTGATTTCACAGTATCAAGACAAGGTAAAGTTAGTGGAATTTCCTCTTCAAGTTATGATGCTCAATGGTTATCCCCAGATTTATCATTATTAATTCCTTTATTACCTACAAATGGACTTAAACCCGGTGATAGATGGAACAGTATAGAGCCTTTGAGAATACCAATATTGCGAGGGTCTGACCTACCTCCTTCAATAAAGCATGAATTAGAGATTGTCTATGTTAATGACACATTGGTTGATGGAATGAATTGCAGATTACTGAGATCATCTGGCGAAATTTGGTTAGATGATCTCGGCGTCACCGTCCAAGATTTATTACCTAATGAATTGATAAACAAAGTAAATGGTTTAGATTACCGTTATTATTCAAAACATGGTGGTAAAATTTTGTTCAAACGAGAACAATGGGTGGATTCAAAAAAGGGTATAGTAATAAAAGCTAAATCACAAACAAGAATAATCGCATGGATTCACGACTTAAGAAAACCAATCCCAGAAAAAAATGTGGACAAAGATAATGAAATGATTATTTCATTAGCCCATATAGTCAATTACAAACTCAAATAATTCAAAAAAACACCTGATAATCATTATTTTATTTTTAAACGTAATCATATATGAAAAAAATATTGTTTTTTTTGCAAATTATCATATTCCTCTCATGCCCATTAAAAGTTAATTCTCAAATAGTATGGGAAGAGAAAGGGTATAAATCAACTGAAAGAGTAAAACAAGGTATACCCGCATTTGGAAAAGAAGTTATTCATTACAAAAGAAAGGGAAAAACCGTGCTAACTGTAAAATTAGATGAACCGGTTGTAATCGATGTTGCCAATAAACCAGAAAAGTGGGGATATTTTCAATTTCCGGGTATTTATAAAACAATTGATGGTATTTTAGTTGCGACGTGGCATATGGCAGAAGATGCTGTTACTAGTTACGGTTTAGTTGGAGGATCAAGGAGCGTAGTGTCGTATGATGACGGAAAAACATGGTGTGAAATTAATAATTCTATTCCATCAGTTGGTGGAATAGAATTACCTAACGGCGATAGGATCAAAGTCTATACACCAAAGGCAATCAATAGAAGAGACCTTAGTTTGCCAGATTCTTTGGCTACTGTAAAAGAAAATTATGGGAGAACTTTCATCTACTATAAAATGAGTGAATTGCCACAAGAATTACAAGGTGTATACTTAAGTAGAATGAAAAAGGGAGAAAATACATGGAAAATTGAAAAAGCAATTCTTAATGACCAAAGTGCTGTAAGGTATATTGATTCGGGCTGGTTCCCTGTCGTATGGTGGGGAGATATGCAGATAACACCGGATGGTTCTATTCTAGCAGGTATCTATCCCGGTTTTTATCTAGATAAGGATAAAAAGGTTCCTCCCTCCGGAGTGATATTCTACCGTTCAACTGATAATGGAAAGTCTTGGAATTACCAGGGAAAAATTCCTTACCAACCGGATTTAACAACTGATCCTAATGGAATGAAACGTATTGCTTTAGGATATACAGAACCGGCTTCTGTCCTTCTGAGTAACGGAATTTACCTATGTGTAATGAGAACAACCGATGGATTAGGAAATAGTCCAATGTATGTATCTCATTCTACAGACCAGGGAGTTTCTTGGACAAAGCCTAAAACATTTACGAATTCTGGTGTCTTACCGAAATT
>JAQWBH010000290.1 GCA_028707405.1 Parabacteroides sp.
ATTTTTGGTTCTTGGCCCACAAATGCTTGCTTCGACCACCATTCAGGCCTTTGGAAAGGCAAAAGCGTCTCTGTTGTTATCAATAGCCCGCCAGGGACTGTTCTACATTCCACTTTTATTTCTGCTCAGCAGCCGTTTTTTATTCAAAGGTTTGCTTTGGGCACAGCCTATTTCGGATGCGATAACCCTTTCACTTGCGCTAGTGTTGCTTGTGTCTATTCTGAAGAAATATCAAAAGGACAACAAAGAAGAAACAAGTTCCGAGCCTATATCGCTTCAGCGTGACGGCATTTCTTGTGAAGTGACTGAGCGTCTTAGTTTAGATGAACATTGACTTTTTGATTCGGTATTTTCACCTTGCACGTCGCAAAAGTGTCAGGTTGTAAACGCAAAGTCGCATGACTGATATGGGCACATTCCTAAAAAAGCAAACCACCGCCCTTACCGAATACGATGAGCAGCTCGTCCGGCGGCTGATTGAAAAGGTTACCATATATGAGGACAAATTCATCGTGGAATTTAAGTCTGGTGTAACGGTGGATGTAAATGCATAAGCTAAAAATAAATAAGGCACTCTATGCGAATTTGAACGTAGAGTGCCTTATATTACTTTTTTAGAGATACAGATGAATCGGATGCTGTCTGTTCCATTACTTTTTCAAATCGAAAGAAATATGATCCTACGTCAATTGGCAAACCCACCGACCTGCTCTCCTTTTTGGTGAGGATCTTTATGTTTTGGATTATTGAACTCAACTATATGAAATCCACATCTATTAACATAAAAGTGGATATTCCGTTTTTCATAATATGGGGTATGCGTTTCCCAAACTTTTGTTTCGGGGTGAATTTCTTTAATAGCTTTCCAAATTACGTGACCTACGCCTTTACTTTGACAACCGACTTTAACATAAAGCAAATCCAGATGATTATGTCCGGTTTCTTTATTGATTACAATTATAGTACCGCGAACAATTTCATCGCCGATGACTGCAAAATATGCCTCTGAGCCATTAGTCTTAAAAGAGTCCTCGATATCTTTCGTTGGTAGGATTGTTTTCTCCCATGCCCCGTATTCTTGCTCATATCCTAATTGAAATGCTTCTTGAATATCTACAATAAATTGTTGTTTATAATCTTTCTCAACGGGGATTAACTTTAAATTATCCATATAGTCCTCCGCAAATTTCCGTTTATCATCAAATATGCTGCCTGGTTTAAGTATACATCCAACCGGACCACTTAACTATCAAAAACAGGGAATAAGCAGCCCTGATAAGTTTTGATTAAATGGTTATATTATCAAGAAGTATCCATCATTCACATAGAAAAAGAAAAAGACCATACCATTAACAAAGAGGGGGAAGCACAATATGGCCTATGATTCAATAACATGGTTATTAAGAGTCCTACCAAATATCTACCAAACACTTCTATAAATGCGAAGTCCCTTGATATACAAGAGCTTTAAATGTAAAAGGTGACCAATTTGGATGCTATGGCATATAGGAGTGTTATCCCGTTCATTCAGATGTTTGAATACTTTATTAGTTCATCCAATATTTTTGTAAACTGTGGCTCGCTCCGAATAAAATCATACCACTTTTCATCGGACAAGCACTTGAACAGTCTTGCACAGGAGTTTTCATCCCATGGAACAGGTCTGCGATGATGTTCTCCTCTTACCGCAGGAGATGTTTCTACTGCGTTGTCTGCATAAGTATCATACATAATACTTGCTTTGCACATCTGTTCAAGCATCAAAAGTGTTTTTTCTTTGTCGTTCACAAGAGCGTAATTTTCAGCCAAGGTCTGATATGCAGAAATTAGGTGATGCGCATAATAGTTATAATCTCCGTCGCAATAAATTATCTTGGCGATATCGGTGATTTGGTGTAATAATTTGTTTTTATCATCCGCATTGTAAATGTTCATGGTTGAGAGTATAACCAGACATTTCATGATACGGTCTGCGCAGAATGAAACATAATTGCGTAAAAGCGAAGATTCGACATTATTATCATAGATATCAATCAGCATTTCCTCTCGTGATACCCACATATGCGACATCATATTTGCATACTCGGCAGCTTTGTCGATTCGACCGATGTTTTTATAACGATAAATAACCGTCTGAAAAGCCTTATCGCGGATTTCATTGTCGGTACATTCGGTTATGATTTTTTCGCAAAGCGAGAACACCTCATTGGAAATGTGTACCGCATCTTCGCTTTTTCCTATAATATTTGCGTTAGAGTCGAGATCAACACAGCTCAATGCTTCGGCAAGTTCAGCCATTATGCGGTAAGATGTCGGAAAATGCTTGATACCATCTTTTAGAATTTTTACTGCAGAAGCAAATTTGCCGTCATATGAAAAAACATTTGCTTCTTCAATAATCTGTGCGATTTTTTCTTCGTTTTTTTGAATATCAACTCCAAGAATGACGTCAGTTGTGACTCCAAAAATATTCGCAAGCATAGGTAACAACGAAATATCCGGCGCAGTCTTGTCACATTCCCATTGAGACACAGCACGGGATGTGATGCCGAGATATTCCGCAAGTTGTTCCTGTGTAATATCATGCTCACGGCGCAGTTTTTTGATTGTTGTACCGATAGACATATTGTATCCCTCCGTTATTTTATTCAGAAGCGCTTTCTGTGATACCAATATACAGAATCTTTTCTACAAGTTACACGAAGTATTTAATGAGGTGAGACAAAGTATTACTGTGTTTTACATAGCAATCATAGTTTATTGCGGTCAATATGTCAATTTAGGTCGTACAATTCTTTGGTTATACTTTATTTGTGACAAATTTAGAAAATTTGTGATATACTACTGGAAAACTATTGAAGGATTGAGAGCTGAAAATTATTTATGATAACCGGTGTGATTTTTGATATGGATGGCTTAATGATAGATACGGAGCGACTATCAGTTAGCGGTTGGATTTATGCAGGAAAACAGATAGGTTACGATATACCAAAAGAATTAATTCTAAAAACCTTGGGCTTGGATATTAAGAATACTAAAACAGTTTTTCTAAGTTACTATGGTAATCAATTCGCGTTTTCAAAGCTTAGAGATATTAGAAATGATTATGTTGAAAGATATATTGAAAGCAATGGAGTTCCAATTAAGCCGGGACTCTATGACTTGTTGGAATATTTAGGATCAAGTAATTATCAATATGCTGTAGCTACATCTGCAACAAAAAGCAGAGTCGAAAGGTATTTTGAAAATGCTGGTCTTTCCAATATAAAAAATATTGTAACTGGCGATATGATTGAGAGAGGAAAACCAGAACCTGACATTTACATAAAGGCGTGTGAATTAATAAATCTGCCACCAGATGAGTGTATTGCACTTGAAGATTCTCCCATGGGTATACTCTCTGCAAGTAGAGCGGGGCTAAAGCCTATAATGATTCCCGATTTGATTCTGCTGGATAATGAAACGAAGCAGCTTTTATGGAGTTTACTTCCCGATTTATACAGTGTTAAGGATCTTTTAACCGCACAAACGAATGGGGAAAAAATTTGAGCAGAAAGTTGCTTGTTTTTGGGGCTGGTGGATATCTAGGAGGAGCCTTATACAAAGGGTTTTCTGCAGACAATAGATTTGATACATATGGTACTTTTCGACATGGAGAATCAGGTGAACATAAATTTGTTCTTGATGTTTTAGATACTTATAAAACAGCTCATATGGTGCGCGATCTCAAACCTGATATAATTATTTGGAGTATTGCAAATAAGACGGAAGAGTTAAGCGTTTCGGAAATCGGGTTACGAAGCATCTTGAATAATATTCCGGAGAGCACAAGGTTTGTATACGTCAGCTCCACAATCTCATCAAAACAGAACCAAAGTGAGGATGTAATACCGGAGTTAAGAAAACCTGACCAATACCTTGCTAACTATGTCAATGGAAAGATCGTAGGAGAAAACCTTGTACGGCTGCATCCCAATCATGTCATTGTCAGGCCAGGACAGATTTTCGGATTTAATGCTAATAATGCTCCTGATATTAGAATGGAAAGAATCTTAGCTATTATTGAGAGAGATCTAACGTTTCTCCGATCTGACAATGATTACATAAGTGTTATCCATATCGATGATTTGGCTGATTGTATAAGAGGACTTTGTTTCTCTGATTTTATCGGAACTCTTAATGTAGCATCAAGCCCACCGGTGAGTTATTATGAATTTTATAAATTACTTACTAAGATGCTAGGGTTAGATGAAAACATAATCCAACCATATAAATCTGATGATCCTACCAATGCATACTTTGATTTGACAAAATGCAGTTCTGTTTTGAGAACAAAAATAAGGTCATATCATGAAATACTGAGAAATTTAAAGAAAGCTGGAGGATAAATGTTTACGTAAATCTGGTATACATTCCGCTTAGTAATTGTTAATATCAAATTAGGATATATGAAAAAGAAGGGTTATGTACAATGAAGATTGCAGTATTTTCTGATATACATGCTAATATCTATGCGTTTCGGACTGCGCTCAAAGATGCAGAAGAACATGATGTTACACATTACATCTTTTTAGGAGACATGATTACTGATCTGCCGTGGGCGAATGAAGTCTATGACATCATTAGAACCCTTGACAACATCAAGATTATACGCGGTAATCGTGAACGGTCTATATTGGAACTTGATCAAAATAGTACATTAAAAAACCTTCATCAGTTTTCGTCAGCTTTTTGGACAAGTTCTATCCTATCTGAAGCGAATAGGGCTTACATTTCCAAAATGCCAGATAGTTTGACATTCCAGCTTTTGGGAACAAACTTTGTGCTAAATCATCGTCCTGAAGATATATGGGGTGCTGAAGCGCAAGATTGTTTGCACTACTTTGCATCCAGTACAGAATCCCATTCAAATTATACAAGTATTATGAGGAAAGGAATAGAGAAGAACCCGGCTTTATTTGATAAGCCGACTGGAATCTATCTATATGGACATTATCATGGTCAGTGGCATGGCCATTTTGGAAACAACCTTATACTAAACCCAGGGTCATGCGGTATGGCCGGAGATAATGAAACTCGTGCGGAATATAGCATCCTGATGTATGATGGCGGTCAATGGACAGTTGAAGAGCGACTGGTTCGATATGATAAAGATAGAGCGCTCAGGGAATTCCGTAATTCTCAGCTATATCAGTGCTCTGCCATATGGTCGGAATCGGTTGCATCGCTGGTTGAAACCGGATTGGAAAACCTGCATTTATTGTTCGCGCATCTCAACAACGTTTGCAGTAAATTGAGTACAAATAAACCATTTATACCTGATGAAATATGGGAATCAGAAGGATTAAAGTGGGTGATAGAATATCGTAAGAGCATTGGCCTACCCCTAAGCAACGCATGCCAGTAGGTGATCGGAACGGCAGATAAAATGGGTTTTTTATGTGGCTTTATTAATTATATTGATCCTTCCAACAAATTTAATCGTTCAACGATTCCAAATAGGTGGGTGCAAATCCGCAAAGTTTCAACGATTACAACGGTCGGATTTTAACATTTTGCCATCATTCATCTTCGAAATACAGCAAATGAACCGGCGGATTATAAGATTTTAACTTCTTAAAGTCTTTAGAAATCCTTTGTACATGCCTTTTCAGGGCAAAATAAAAACCACAAAACGATAAAATGTTTTTTAACGCTTTATGGTGGAAAATTTGGCATATCCCCACAACAAATGATACAAATGCATCCCTTAAATCGATCTTTTAACGATTTTAAAAGGGGAGGGTGCAATTTCAATAGGGAGGTGCAAAGATAGAAACCTCCATTAGATATGCATCTGTCGCTGTTTGGTTGAACTAAGAGCCCGGTAAATCGTGAATTAACAAAACCAATCGTTGGGCACTCCACGGAAACCTCTGTAACTATCCTTATAGTGTGCGAGTCTTCCTGCAATTCGGATGATCGAGTAAACAAGTAGCATTTTTGGTCCACCATACAGGCTGTAAACTTCAATTAGGTTTTCATTACCGGCATCTATAATCCCAACTTCACGACAAATTGCACACTATAATTTGAATAAATCATAGGTCTATAGAAACAATAAAAAAACAACTATAATTACTAAAAAAGACACTGTAATTTAGTTGTTTTTTTCAACTTTTTCT
>JAQWBH010000034.1 GCA_028707405.1 Parabacteroides sp.
GGACTGCTTTCATATCCCGACGACAATCAGAAAGCACTTGATTTTGCTGTGGCTGCTTCTTGTCTGAAGCATACAATCTATGGCGATTTTAATCAGGTAACTGTTGAAGAGGTTGAGAAATTGATGAAAGGTGATGCTTCCGGACGGGTTTCGAGATGACGGTTGTTCAAAAAATAGTAAGTAGATATAATTAGTATATTATGGCAAGATTTAGCAAAATACAGGTCCTGAGTGCGATGATTGGCACTGGTATGGTTCCGGTCTATTATAACAAAGATGTAGAAACGGCTAAAAAAGTCGTGAAGGCATGCTACGACGGCGGCGTGCGTGCTTTTGAGTTTACGAACCGCGGAGATTTCGCTCATGAGGTGTTTGCTGAATTGGTGAAGTTTGCGGAGAAAGATTGCCCGAAGATGATTCTTGGGGCAGGTTCGATAGTCGATGCCGGGACGGCTTCACTTTATATTCAGTTGGGCGCAAGCTTTATTGTCGGTCCGTTGTTTAATCCGGATATAGCCAAGGTCTGCAACAGGCGTTTGATCCCATACACTCCGGGATGCGGTTCGCTTTCTGAGATTGGCTTTGCTCAAGAAATGGGTTGCGATTTGTGCAAGATTTTTCCTGCCGGAAGTGTGGGTGGCCCTGCTTTTGTTAAGAACATTAAGGCTCCAATGCCATGGACAATGATTATGGCTACGGGAGCTGTTGAGCCGACGGAAGAGAATCTTTCGGCGTGGTTCAAAGCCGGCGTTACCTGTGTTGGAATGGGGTCGAAGCTTTTTCCGAAAGAACTTGTCGCAGCAGGAGACTGGGCGGCCGTCAGCAATCTTTGTCGCATCGCTTTGCAGACAATACAAAAATATCGTTCGTAATATGAAAACATTCCTTGATTCCAATTTTTTACTTCAGACAGAAACGGCACAGCAGCTCTATCATGAGCATGCAGCCAAGATGCCTATCATTGATTATCATTGTCATTTGATCCCGAAACAGATTGCGGAGAATTATCAGTTCGCTGACCTTACGGAAATATGGCTCGGAGGGGATCATTATAAATGGCGTGCCATGCGTGCCAATGGCGTTTCAGAGGATTATATTACCGGCGATAAACCAGCGTATGCAAAGTTTGAAAAATGGGCAGACACGCTTGAGCATGCTTTGCGCAATCCTCTATATCATTGGACGCATCTTGAATTGAGCCGGGTCTTCGGGGTTGATAAGGTTCTGAATCCTCAGACCGCTCGTGAGATTTATGACGAATGTACTGCAAAACTAAAAACACCGGAATTTCGTGCGCAAGCCATTATGGAGCGGATGAACGTGAAAGTGGTTTGTACAACCGATGATCCTGTTGACTCTCTTGAATACCATGCGGCTATTCGCCAGACTTCACTAACAACAAAAGTTTATCCGGCATGGCGTCCGGATAAATCGATGGCGGTTGAGAATCTCAATGTTTACAATGAATATCTGACAAAGCTTGAGGCTGCTTCCAATGTAACTATTCTTGATTTTAAAGATTTGCTTAAAGCTTTACAGCTACGGCACGATTATTTTGCTTCGCAGGGCTGTCGTGTTTCCGATCATGGGCTGACGACATTCTATGGAACTTCGTATACCAATAGTGAAATTGAAATTATCTTTATGAAAGCGCGTATGAAGAAGCCGCTGTCAGGAGAAGAGATGGATAAGTTCCGGTCAGCTATGCTTTATGAACTGGCGAAGATGGATGCCTGCAGCAATTGGGTGCAGCAGTTTCATATTGGCGCTACGCGTAATAACAATGCGCGTATGTTCCGCAAGCTGGGTCCTGATACCGGCTTTGATGCAATTGCCGATGCCGAAGTTGCACAACCGATGATTAACCTGCTGAGTCGCCTAGATGATGAGGAACTGTTGGCAAAGACTATTGTTTATAATTTGAATCCGCGTGATAATGAACTGATTGCTTCTATTATATATAGCTTTAATGATGGAACTGTTCCCGGCAAGATGCAGTATGGTGCAGCATGGTGGTTTCTTGATCAGATCCATGGTATGGAAAAACAGTTGAACGATCTTTCAGATCTGGGGTTACTGAGTCGCTTTGTAGGTATGCTGACTGATTCACGCAGCTTTTTGTCATATCCGCGACATGAATATTTTCGCCGTATTTTGTGTAATGTATTAGGTCGTGAGGTTGAGAATGGAGAATTGCCTGCATGCGAACTGCCGTTTATTGGCAAGATGGTGGAAGATATTTGTTATAACAACGCAAAGACTTATTTCGGATTTTAGAAACAAAGAGATAAAGAAACTATCTGCAATTTTTTGTAAATGTTCAAAATAGTTTCTCAATTGCAGGATTCAGGCTTGTTCTTGAATCCTGTTTTTAATATATTTACTTTCTTTTTGCTTTTTGCGCTGCTTCTTTTGTTTTCAATTCTTCCTGATGCGCTTTTTCTTTTGCTTTGAGCTTTTCTTTGTTCGTACGTTCCTTTTCTTTACGTTCTTGCTCTTTAGCCTTGAGTTTGGCCTTGTATTCTTTCTCTTTCTGTTTGCGCAATTCTTCCTGAGCTTTAAGTTTGGCCTTACGATCGGCTTCAATTTGCTTCATCTTGGCCTTGCGGTCTTGAGTGAGCTGCTTCTCTTGTTCTGCTTTGGCTTTCAGGATGGCTTCATCTTCCGCTTTTTGTTTTTTCAGCATTTCTTCGTTTGCTGAAGCCGGTACAGATTGTTCTTCGATTTGCTGTTTTTGTTGCTCTTCTTGTTTCTTGTGGCCGGCAGTTTTTGCCTCTTCTTTAGCTTTAGCTTTTGCAACAGCTTCCTCGGCCTCTTGCTGTCTGTGAATCTCTTCGATCTCTTTTACTGTCAGATTCTTGGGTCTCTCAACAGGTGCAGGGATGAAGATAATATCTGACGGAGTTGAAACGATAGTGTCTTTAGGCGCCGGCTGGAGAGCTGTCGTATCGAGAACGGCTCTTTGGTGTGCAGCTGCAATCGTGTCGGTCAGTTGTTTATTTTCAGAAACTGCCTTAGCCGTTTGCTTTTCAATATTTTCTGATTTTTGATTTTGCAGATTCTCTTGATTCTTGTGGCGTACACTTCTGGTCGGGTTTTGCTCCGATGCGGGTTGCACTAAAGGTTCTTCTTCCTGATCGGAAACATTGGGTAGTTTCGGTTCTTCTGGATTTGTTTTCTCCTCCTCCATACGCGCTTTCCAACGATCAGCCAGTTCAGGAAGATCTTTGCCGAAGCTTTCATTGAAAAAGGCGATATATTCATCCAGCGTTTTACCATGCATCAATGTTTCATAATTGTCGTCGGAGATAGGCAGTATGGCCACGTTTTTGTCGAGTGCAGCTGCGTAACCGTCTTTAGTATAGATACGTTTGTAGTATTGTGTGATCTCGTCGAAGTTGAAGAACCCACTGATGATAAGCATAGTCATCGGACCGGAAGTTTCGAATGACAGATCGAATTCGCGTACCATGAAGTTTGCAAAATTATATGCTGCCACTGCAAACAACAGTTGGTTCTGATCGATGCTTCCTGATGGATACATTAATAGCATGCGGTAAGGTGTCTTGGATTCAGCATTAAATTTACGAGTAGAGTCGGCCGCTAAATCCGCTTCTCCACCGAAGCGCAGGTTCCACGTCATACTCGTAATTCCACCCTGCATCAATTGACGTCCTCGAAGTATGCCTTTCAACATTTCACTGGCCAATTCTGTTACGTCGGCTTTCGGATATTTTTCAACTAATGCTTTTAAGGCATTTTTAAAACCAACCACGTCGCCGGCCTGTACATATGTCAGAGCATTGAGAAACATATATTTAGGCATCAGTTTGGCAAGAGGATATTTGACATTTACTGTCATATAATTTTTGCGGACAGTTGATGTATCGCTTTTTAGGTAACTGTTGTAAGTTTCTTGATAGATAGAATCTTGTACGATATCCATCATGCGAATATTGTATTCATAGTTCGGATCGGCGATAGCTACGGCATAATCCGATTTAGGAAAAGTCTTTGTCAGTTTATCTTTGTATTCAGTGCCTAATGTCGAGTTTTTGCTTCGAAGAGCCATCAGATAGGTTTGGTAATAGCTTTCCATCAAGTGTTTAGTGTTCGGAAAACGGCGTTCCAATTCTTTAAAAGCCTCGACTGCTAGTGGGATATCTTCCAGTTTGTCTTTATAAATCATCGCTTCGTTGTAGAGTGCGTCTTCGATAATTAAGTTTGATGCATCCACATCTTCAGGAGTCAATGGCAGTTGTTGGATATAAAATTCGCGGGTTTTCGGATCGTCAGATGCTACTTTAGGCAGTCCGGCTTCCGTCGAGTCGACAGCCGCACCTTTTTCGGCAGTAATTTTTGTTGTATCGACCGCATTGTTGTCATTTCCATTCTCATTAAATGTTGTCATTTTCTTGTCATGACGGCGCCAGTCATCTTCCAGTGTACGGCGTCCCCATTTGCGTTGAAATTGTGATTTGCCTTGAGCTACTGCTTGTGCGTTGTAGAAATAGAAACTGCCGCCACTTCCTGAAGTCACGGCTCCGGTACGCACTTCAGTACCTGGTCGGTTAAGGCCTGTCCCTTGTGCTTCTTGTTTGGCCAGATAAGCTTCTTTGGCTGCCTCTTTTTTAGCCAGTTCTTCATCTTTCTTTACTTTCTCTATAATTTTATCAATGATAGCATTGCGTTCGGCTTCAGGTTTCTTGGCCAGAGTCTGCAAACTGTCTTGTAAGTGAATGGCTTGAACATGTACTACCAACTCGTCTAGAATAGCTGATAGTTTCGACACGCGATCATAATCCTTGTGCGTTTTTTGCAATCCTGCTATAGCACCGCTAAAACATGGCTGTGCTTTTACATAATCACGCATCGAAAAATAGATATCGCCCAGCTTAATCTGACAGATGGCTTTGTCTAGTCCGTTTTTTGTACTCTTATCAATTCCCATCTGATAGTTAGGAATAGCGTTTGCCGTATCCAGACGGTTGAGGTAGATGTTCCCCAAAGCGTAATACACCTGATCAAGCATGTCTTTGTTCTTTTCGTTGCGAACCATATTGCGGAGCATCTTAATAACATGCTGATAATTGTTTCCGGTGAATACTTCGGTCTGTCGAATACGGGAAGCAAATTCTAGTTCGTATGGAGGATTGGCATTGGCTACCTGTCCGAACAGTTTATAAGCCAGACTGTTTTGTCCCAATTCTTCATAAATTTGTCCGAGCAGATATTTCATTCTGGTTTTTTGGCGGTGATTTTTTTCTGCTTTGATAGCGGTTCTGAAGTATGATATAGCATCGTCGTACTGCTTGTTTTTAATTAGGTAATCGGCGTAAACAGTCGCGTATTGGTTCATCTCTTTTTTGGGAATGCCATTGGTATTTAGTTTGCCCAGAATGTCTTCCGTTTCATAGAACCAGCCCATTTCTGCATAAGAGCGCGCTTGCCAAAGGCGTGCACAGGCAACCATGTCCTCGTCCTGTAAATAATGACGGGCGATATAGGAGAATGTAGCTGAAGCCTGTAGGAAATCAGCGTTGTAAAATTGAGCTTCCCCCATCATCATCCAGCAATTTTTCAGGAACGGATTATATTCTTCCTGTTCCTGCCACAAACGTTGCTTGGTATTGTTTCGCCAACCGGATTTTTTTATCGGTTTGGCTTTAATGGAATGTAGTTTGATTGCCTTATTGCTCTTCTCAATTGCCCGATCGAAAGGGCCTCCCGTCTGTTGTTTATTTTTGGGCTGAGCACTGATTGGGTACATATAAATCATTTCCGAATAGCTTTCTTTGTATCCTTCAATCATGGATAGCAAAGCTTCATCAAATGAGGTTTTTCCATTGTAATATATATTATAACGACTGTTGAATGCATGATAGAAACGACTTGCGCGGGTGTTTTTTTGCGTACTGCAAGACCCAAACAAGTAGACGATAGTAAATATCAGTATATACCAAATGCCTTTCTTCATGACTAGTTGTTCTTTTCTAACGCTTGCAAATAGATTTTATTGCTTTGATAATTAAAAAGAAAAGGACTAGTATCAAGATGATAAAGGCACCTGAGGGTACATTCAGAAAATAGGAAAGAACCAGTCCGACAACACATCCGAAGAAACCGATAAAGATGCTTCCCCAGATAATTTTTTTAAAGTCGGAAGTGAATAGATTAACGGTTATCTGAGGAATAGTAAGCAGACTCATGAGTAACATGATACCCACAAGGCGGATAGATAATACAATTGTAACAGAAATGAAAAACATCATGGCGTATTCGATGGTCTTGACAGGTAATTGTTGAGTCATGGCAAAATCGCGGTCGAATGCAACATAAATGATTTTACGCAAGAATAGAGAGAAAACGACAATCAATATGATGACTAAGGACGTTATGGCAATGATATCGGTCATCGTGATAGTGAGGATATTTCCGAACAGATAGGCTGAAAGGTTTGGTGCGTAGCCGGGAGTAAGAAATATGAAGATAACGCCAAGGGCCATACCTAAAGACCAGACGCCGGCAATAGCTGAGTCTTCACGAATGTTCTGCGTTTTGCTGGCCCATTCGACACCGAAAGCCGACAATACTGAGAATGCCATTGCTGTCAGTACTGGATTTATGCCAAGAAAGAACCCTAATCCAAGCCCGCCAAATGAAGCATGAGTTATTCCGCCACTGATAAAGACCAACCGTCGGGCAACAATATACGTTCCGACGATACCGCATGCGATAGCGGTAAGAAAGCTGCCTATAAGAGCATTTTGGAAGAAACTGTATTGCAATAAATCCATGTTTTTTCTTTATTCTATTGTTGTTTATCATTGACCAGCATGAAAGCTTCGTCTTTCAATGCGTCAGGTAAATTCACCTCCCTTAGTTGCAAACTATGTAGCCAACCTGCGATTTCTTCCTGTCGAAGTGTATAAAGAACTTCACGGAATTCATCAATAGCTTTGTCATCATAGGTATTTGACGCTATCCCCTTATAATTGTCCAGTTCTTCGTCATTATAATATTCAATTGCCTGACAAGAAGCCGACATCATTTTATCGCGTTCGCATAGCTCATTGACGCCGCAACTATTGCAAGATGATTGCAATTCTTTTGGTTCGGGAATTTCGCTTATTTTTCCATCTTTCACCATTTGTTGCAGTTTCCTGTTGCGGAAATATCCGGCGATAGCAGCGATGACGCCTAAAGCTACAAGTCCAAGTATGAGATATAACATATATTGTCAGTTAATTAATTTAAGTCGATACGTAATTTAATTTGAATTTATTGTTGCTCAATTGTGAATCCGGCTTTTTGCAAATCTTCCCAATAATGCGGATAGCTTTTGCTCACTACTTCCGGGTTTGCAATTGTTATTCCTTGTTGGCGTAGCAATGCAGTCGGAGCGAACGCCATAGCCATCCGGTGATCTTCGTAGGTCGATATTATCGGATCTGTTTCTGCCTGACATCTTGAACCGTCCCAAATCAGAATACTATTGCAAGAATCTTTCAGTTGATATCCTAGTTTTCGAAGCTCTTTTTTCAGGGCCTCGATACGATCGGTTTCCTTAATCTTCAAGCTTTGTAAACCAGTAAAGTGAAATGGAATATGAAGAAGGCAGCAAGTGACAACAAATGTTTGCGCCAGATCCGGTTCGTCTTCGAAATTGTATTCCATCATTTTTGTTTCTCTGTTAGCTTGACTTAATACTACACCTTTTGGGGTGAATGCAGTGTTTATGCCGAGAGGTCTAAACAGTCGTCTGACGGCAGAATCTCCTTGCAGGCTTTTTTCGAACAATCCTTCCAGCACGATGTCTGTTTTTGATAATGCAGCAATTTCGTACCAGTAGGAAGCTGCACTCCAGTCTGATTCTATTGTGAAGGCAACAGGTTTGTAAGTTTGAGGACGAATATGGATTGTATGTTCATTCCAGTCAGTATCAACGCCGAAAACTTTCATCAGTTCTATAGTCAGATGGATATAGGGCTTTGATATTATGTTACCTTCCAGCTCTAGAGTCAACCCTTCTTTCATTAAAGGAGCGATCATGAGTAATGCAGAGATATATTGTGAACTTACATTTCCTGACATCGAAATCTTGCCGCCTAGCAATTGGCAGCCATGGATTCTTAAGGGGGGAAATCCATCTTTCTCCATGTATTCCACATTGCCTCCGAGGTTTTTTAACGCCTCTGCTAATAATCTGATCGGGCGGTTTTTCATCCTTTCAGTTCCGGTGATAGTCCAAGATCCTTTCTTTGTTGAAAGCAGAGCCGTAAGAAAACGCATGGCCGTGCCTGCTGCTTTGATGTCAAAATTGCAGTTTTCAAAGTCCAGCGCTTTCATTAAAACTTCTGTATCGTCGCAGTCAGACAGGTTTTGGATAGCCTGCGGGCGACCGCTCAAAGCATTTAGAATGAGTGCACGATTACTGATACTTTTCGACGAAGGTAAAGCAATAGTACTCTTCAACAGTAACGGGCTTTTAATTATATAATTCATTCTTGATCCGGATTAAATGGATTACAAAAGTACAATATTTATTGCAGATATAATTGTTTGCCGGATTTTGACATGATTTTTTTATAAATACAAGCACGTGAAGTTTCCAAGCCTTTGATGACCTGAACTAGATGTTTGAAAATTGATTTTTATTAAAAACATAGACAAATAGCGTAAAAAAAACGGACAAGTATTATCACCTGCCCGTTTAAATTTGCGTATGTCTCTGTTCAATTAATAGCGATTTCGGTTGTAACCGCCGTTTTCACCGCGATTATTGTAATCACCTCCGCTTCTTTCCGTTTTGGGGCGAGCAATATTTACAGTGATTGTTTTTCCTTCAAAATCAGTATTATTCAGTTCATCGATAGCCTTTTGACCTTCCGCGTCATTAGGCATTTCAATAAAACCAAATCCGCGTGATCTGCCGCTAAATTTGTCTGTAATAATTTTAGCAGATTCTACTTCGCCGTATTCGGCAAATAATTCTTGAAAACTTTCGCTTGTTGTGCTAAAGTTTAAATTTGATACATAAATGTTCATCTTTTCTTTGTTTATATGTTACTATCAATTTATTTTCCATTTTTATCGGCAAGGGCAATTTTTACGGCATTTATGCCTTTTTGTCCACGTTCCAACTCAAATGTTACTATGTTTCCTTCAATGAGGGTATCAGAAGTACTGCTAACATGAAAAAAGTATTTATCGATGCTGCCAATAGGCCTGATAAAACCGAACCCCTTATCCGTATTAAAATATTCCACTCTCCCTTTTATTACAGGATTTTTCTCTTCTTCAGTCTTTTTGGGTACGTTAATAACAATATCTTCAGCATTGATTATTTCTTTGTTTTGCAAATCAGGAGGCGTATCTGTAATCATCCCGTTTTCATCAACGTAAGCAATCATATCCTCAAAAGATTTTGTCGGATTGTTTTTTCGTTCTTCCCTTCGCTGCTGTTTTTCTTTTCTTTTTTGTTGTTTGTTCTTTTCTATTTCTTTTTTGTTAAATGAGTTTGATCTTGCCATATTTATTTTTTAGAATTGTTATCTTTTGTTTGTTGCTTAACTTATAAAGCTACCTATATATTCTAGATCAATTGTAATTGATCTGAAATCCAGATTGTCGATGCTACCATCGGATGTCACCACCGTTTTTTGCTACCAATGGATATCTTCAATTATTAGTTTCTCCGTTTTTTGAAAAAGCTCGGCGAAAGGCATTTCTTTGACGGAAATGGGATTATGGATTGTAAATTCTAGTTTATTGCCAATACCTAATGGAAAAGAGCCCCATTTTGTCATTTTCCACGAGTTATTAATGGTAACGGGAACTATGTAGGCCGATGGAGCATATTTGCAGAGAATTTTTAATCCGTTTTCGGCAAATGGCTTTGGCTTTCCCGTTTTGCTTCTTGTCCCTTCGGGAAAAATCACTGCTGCACGTTTGTAAGCTTCTATGTATTCAGCCAATTCGCGTATTGCCGTCAAAGCCTGTTTAGGGTCTTTTCTGTTAATGAGTACTGAACCTCCGTGCTTCAGATTGTACGAAACGCTGGGTATGCCTTTGCCCAATTCTATTTTACTTACGAATTTCGGGTGAACTTTCCGCATAAACCAACCGATGGTGGTAATATCGTAAAAACTTTGGTGATTGGCGGCAATGATGATTGGAACTCCGGTTGGAACTTTTTCCAAACCGTCGATTTTATATCTTGTTACTAAAAGATAGGTGTTCGCCACCAAAAAGAAGCATAAGGCATCCACGCTTTTTTTATGGGCTTTATAGCCAAACATGTTAAAACTGAACCATTGTACGACATGGAAGACGACTAGCGTTAATCCCAGTAACAGATAGTAAATAGCCGATTGAGGGTATGCTAATATTTTCTGCATTCAGTTTCCCTCTCCAACCATTGGAAATGCGATTTCCTGATTTTTTATAAGATATAATTTCATTTTCTTAATGACGATGTGCCGCTGTATTGTGCTGCACAACTTCGCGACTTGTTGATATAATAAACAATAAAGTTGATTTTGTTGTCAGTTTCGACGATGGAAAGTTCCGTTATTATTTACGGAGCGTAACATTGAAGAGAAGAATACGAGATACATCTTAATTGTTCAAAATGCAAAGGTACGAAATAAAAACATAAAATGCGAATATATACATAAAAAACTTATGTTGAGGTAGATTATCTAGGCAGACAACTAGCCTTTTGTTTCTTTTATAGTAAAACTAATTATCTTCCGCCGGCTATTTCATATTTTAATTTGGCGAGTAGCAGATCATAAGCAGAAGAGATATAATTCTGTTGGGCATTATGAATGGATTTTTCAGTGTTCAGTAAATCCTGATATTGTAATGTACCAATTTGAAATTGTTGCTTTTGTCTATCGTAAATGCTTTGAGCCAAATTGTAATTTATCATTGAAGTTTGTTCATTCAACTCCGCATTTTGAAGTTCAATACTTGCTGAAGTGATTTCATTTTGGATATCGTTTGTCTCTTGGCTGATTAATTCATTCGTTTGTGCGATTTTCAATTTGCTTTGTTTTACCAGTTCGTGGTTTTTTATAGTTTGCATTATAGGAATGGAGACTTGTATCCCTACATAATTGACAGGACTCCAATTAAAACTGTTTGAATAATCAAAGTAGTTTGATTGAAAATATTGCGAATAATTAGCAAAAAAAGTAATGGTCGGTAAATAATTCTCTTTTGCTCTCATTAATTGAAGCCGATTGCCTTTATTCTCGATTACGAGCTGCTTTATTTCTGTTCTATCAGCAATTAAGTTCTTGCTCATAGGCATATTATTAAGGTTTTTCAGGCTTTCAATGGAGTCGGTAAATTCCACATTTGTGTTTGCCGGAATATTCATTTTGTATTTGAGATTTATGCAACTCAATTCATACAGTTGTTTACTCTTTTGTGTATTGATGCTTGCATTTTTGTAATCAAGAGTTGCCTGATCAAAATCGTTTTGAAGAGCGGCTCCGTTTTCGAATTTGCCTTTAATTAGTTCATAATATGACTTGTACCTATGCTCTTCCTGCAACATTATTTCATATTGTACTTTTTTTAAAGCCATTTCATAGTAAGCTTTCGTAATCTCGTGTTTGATATTGCACTTCGTTTGATTTAACTTTTCATCAGCCAAGGCATTATTGTTTTTGGCGATGTTAATATCCGTATAAAGTCCCGGTTTATAAAGTGTATAATTCAAGTCTAATGCTCCGCAGGTATTGTTATTAGTCCCTAGCTTTATTTTTTCAGGTT
The DNA here is from genome assembly GCA_028707405.1 of Parabacteroides sp. Lineage (GTDB taxonomy): Bacteria > Bacteroidota > Bacteroidia > Bacteroidales > Tannerellaceae > Parabacteroides. Next base: position 11,788 of record JAQWBH010000034.1, read on the forward strand.
CAGTATTGCCCAGTAATCCTGCTGGAACAGTCGTCTTTTCCCTATCGCCATAATAAGTCAAATTCCCCTTTAATGATAGATCCGGTAAAATGTATTTTTGTTTTTCTTTCACGATACTTTTGTAAATCAGAACATTTAAACTATCGGCTTTTATATTGTTTCTGTTTTTTATACCTAGTTTAATAGATTGATTCATAGATACTTCTATGAAATCTTGTGCATTTGATATTTTGACAAATAACGTCAGAACTGAAATGATATATATCAACTTTTTCATTTTTATACTGTTTTATTTTTGTTTTGTTTTATTGAATTTTGGTGATTTTATTATAAACATCAATGGTATGGTGAGCAGCATGAATATGCAAAATCCAAGATACATATTATCGTAACTTACCACATGCATTTGAAGCTGAATAGCTTGTTCAATTTTTGCATAAGCAGCCGATAATGCTTTGTCGGACGAATATCCAAGAGATTCAAACATCGCTTGATAGGATGCAATACGTTGTGCGGCCAAAGGATTATATGGATTAATATTGGAAGTCATTCCGTTTAGAGCGTTAGCATCCTGATGCTGCACATAGATGTTGATCAGAACGACACCGAGGGCTGCTCCCAATTGCCGCATAATATTTGAAAGTCCGGTTGCTTGAGCCAAATCTTTACCACGAAGGCCAACCAACGCCATTGTCATTAATGGAATCGCCAACATCGCTTTTCCAAATGATTGTGTAATGAACGGCGCGATGAAGGTACTTTCGCTGGAATTCAAAGAGGATTTAGAAAGTAGAAAAAGGTATATGGCAAAACATAAGATGCCCAATATCGCTGTAGCGTGATAGCCTGCTTTTTTTAAGATGAATTTATTTACAAATAGCATGGCCGCTGCACTTGCCAATGCAGGAAGAATTTGGAAGAGCCCTTGGCGTGTCGCTGTCCAGTCGAGAGTTATCTGAACAAACAATGGAAAAATGAAACTCAGACCAATCAATAGCATCCCTAAAATTAAATTCATAAAATGACCGATGGCTAAATTCTTGTTGCTGTAAAGACTTATCTTTACAGCCGGTTCTTTAACGGATAGTTCCCGCCAAATAAATGCGGCAAGACCAACCACTGCCATAATAAAAACAACAATAATTTCTGTACTTTCGAACCAGTCTTTTTGCATTCCTTCTTCTAGAAAATATTGTAAGGAACAAAGCCCTATTATCATGAATACGATACCCCAAATATCAACCTTTTTCGGTTTTACAGTTTCTTTTAGATTGGGGACATATTTCCAACAAAGAAGAGTGCCGACAACTCCAATAGGGCTATTGATAAAAAATATCCATTGCCATGAAAGGGCGTCAGTAATAGAGCCACCCAACACTGGACCGATAGCAGGTCCCAACATCATTCCCATACCGAAAATAGCTGTAGCAGTCGATAATTCTTCTGGCGGGAACGCATCAGTTATAATACTTTGTGCTGTTGAAAGAAGAGCTCCGCCTGCCAATCCTTGGACAAAACGCCAAATGGTAATTAATAGTAAGCTATCGGATAGGCCACACAAAAATGAGGAAACGGTAAAAGCAGCGACTGAAAATGTAAAATATATCTTTCGCCCAAAGACAGAAGAAAGCATTGCTGATAGAGGGATGGTTATCACATTCCCAAGCGCATAGGCGGTCACTATCCAGGCTATTTCGTCAGATGTAACTCCTAGTCCACCCATCATCTGTGCACGTGCTACGCCGACTGCAGTGGAGTCAATTAATTCCATGATTGCACAGGATAATACGGTAGTAATCAGAAGCCATTTATCAACAGATGGTGTGTTTGTATTTTTTTTTATGATAGTTCCCATTGCTATTTTGTATTTACACGAACATTGCAGCTCAATCCGGGATATAATCGAATTTTAATGGCTGAATCAATATCTGTTAGTTTAATTTTTACAGGTACCCTTTGCACTACTTTGGTGAAATTGCCGGAAGCATTATCGGGTGGAATAAGCGAAAATTTTGCGCCGGTAGCATTGGTAAATGAATCTACATAACCTTTAAACTTGATATTTGGTATGGCAGGAACTGAGATTCTCACTTTTTTGCCGATACGCATATTTTTGAGTTGTGTCTCCTTGAAATTAGCCGTTACCCAAATGTTTTGATTGTCAATAAGCGCACAAATATTTTGACCAACTGACAGATATTCACCTTTATTGACGGCTCGCTTTGTAATAATTCCACTAAACGGGGCACTAATATAGGTGTGATCCAAATTCTCTTTTGCCAATTGTAATTCAGATTCTTTTTGCTTAATCAAGGAGGCCGCTACTGAAATCTGTGCACGGTCTGATTTGAAGTTCGCTTTCTGAAAACCGATGGAAGAAATAGATGCTTTTTGCTCATTCAAAGCTTTTTGATAATTGGCTTTAGCTACTTGCAATTTGTTGGTCTCTTCGTCTACCTGCATCTGAGTAGTTCCTTTAATTGCAAGGAGTTTGATTGTCCTATCATAGTTTTTCTGTGCATTATCCAAATCCGCTTTTGCCAAAAGAACTGATTGCTGACCTGATTTTGCCTTATTTTCATAAGTTACAATATTAGCCAATCCTGCAAACGATTTTAGTTTTGAGGTTTCCAAACTTGCTTTCGCATTCTCCAATGTAGCTTCGGCAATTTTTACCTGTGTAAGCAAATAGTCGTTGTCCAACACTACCAACGTATCGCCTTTTTTTACAAAGCGATTGTCACTAAATCTGATTTCCTTGACATAGCCGGCAATACTTGTTTTTAGGGGTACGATATTTCCATCGATTTGTGCATCCTCTGTCGATTCATAATGATTATTTTTTACCAATAAGGTGATTACGGTAGCAACTAGGATAATGGTAGCAACGATAACCGTCCACATTAATGTTTTTTTCTGTCTCTTTTCCTGTCTCATAGTTATTAATTCTTATTTTTATTGTTTTTTTGATGGAACAAAAATAGATTCTGTTTGTCGTTTAGAAATGAAGTCGTTGCGGAAGTGGACAAATTGGGAACTGAAAAATGTTCTACAATATGGCCTTTATAAACAAAGGAGAGTGTAAAAATGAGCACTCTCCTTTGTATTTACAGTAAAAGAACTTTCACCGTAAGTTTGTAATTGTTGTTGACTATAATCTCTCTATTTTCCTGATAGCCAATTTAGAAAATCAGGTGTTTTAGTTTTGTTGATTCTGATTTTTTCTTCGAAAGGAATTGTGAGTTTGACTACAAGAGAACGGGCAAAATATTGAACGACTTCTCTAATCGCACTTCTTTGGACAAGTATCTGCCGGTTGGCTCTGTAAAAATCATTACCCACGAGCGTTTCGAGTTCTTCAAGTGGTTTTTTTATATTGTATTTCAAGCGGTCGAAAGTGATTAGGTAGGTTATTTTATTTTCAAGATAGAAAAGGGCAATGTCGGTAACCTTGACAGGCAATATTTTGTCTTTATAATAAACAAGTACGGATAGTTTTTTTTGCTGCGAAAATTTGTCTTGAAATAGTTGGAGCATATTGTTTAATTGGACTTGATTATCGGTAAACTTTTTTTTGAGTTCATCAAAACGTTTAAGTGCATTTGTAATATCTTGTTCATCGAAAGGTTTTAGAATGTAGTCAATCCCGTTTGCCTTAAAAGCCTTAATGGCGTATTCATCGAATGCAGTACAAAAAACTACGGGAGTTGTAATTGGGACTTGATTGAAAACTTCAAACGACAAGCCATCTCCCAATTGTATGTCGCTGAATATTAAATCGGGCTGTTCATTGGACTTAAACCACGAAACAGCATTCTTAATGCTATCTAAGATTGCCAAAATTTGTATATCGGATTTTGCTTCTAATAAGCTTTCTCTTAAGTTCTCGGCAGTCAAAGGTTCATCTTCAATGATTACTATTTTCATAATCTAAAATTTTAATTGTGACAGAAAAAGAATCTTCACTATCTTTTATGATAATATCATCGCCTGAAATGATTTTGTAGCGTTCCGAAAGATTCATTAATCCAATGCCGGTGGACTCCTCCGGAAAACTTTTTTTATGTTTGTTATTACATACTGTGATGGTCCCGTTATTATTAGTAATGTCTATATAGAGAGGATCTTCTGTAGTAAAAGCATTGTGTTTAATGGCATTCTCAAGTAATTGCTGAATGGCAAATCCGGGTAAAAATCCTTCCATATTCTCCGGAATATTAGATGAAAACTTCAAAGAATCTCCAAATCGTGTTTTTTGCAATTCAATATAATCCGTGCATAGCTGTATTTCATCGCTTAGGCTTACTGTACTTTCTTGATTTTGAGAAATGGTTCTTCTTAATAAGTCGGATAGATGTTTCAAGTATTCCTCTGCAGTCGTCGGCTGTTTTTTGATTAATGACTTTAGTGTGTTTAGGGCATTAAACAGGAAATGTGGTTGTATTTGATTTTTAAGTTGTAAATAGGTTGCTTCCATATTCTTCATTTTCAATTGGGTATTTTCCAGTTCAAGTTTAGCCTTATTATGGATAAGAATAATATAATTCATAAAAATGAAAATGATTAAATTGCCGAAAATAAAAATACAATTAACTATTGCCAATAGGATCCAGCGATTCGGGCTGTTTATATGCACAGTTTCCATATTGGTTGATTGTGTGAGCAACGTATGGTTTATCAATTCTATGATTTTAATTCCAATTACAAACGGAATTAGCGAGAAAAGAATGTTAGCCCGGAAGGCTCTGACTCCGACTTTGAATTGGATATCATATTTAGTCATATAGTATTTTGCAAATAACGCATATCCTATACATACAGTATATACCATCAATGAAACAACGATAGCAAATAAGAAATCCCCAAGCAACATGTGATGAAGGTTCGGCAGGTAAGAAAAATACACCTGAGAAGCAACAGTACCACCCATCACTAAAACTGCAGTTATAATTGATAAGGAGATTGCAATTAAATGTAATCTTTTAAATAGTTCTTTTTCCATTATGCAAATATAGACATTATTGACGGATAGCTAATTACAAAATGAATCCGAACAGGACAAAGTAAAGTTTAAAACGGACAAAATATTTCTGCGTTATGTTGTCGAAAACTACGGATGAGCATGTTTATTTAGCAATTTTCAAAAAGTAAAACCCTGATACTTATTAAAATATCAGGGTTTTACTGTGGAGCTGGAGAGATTCGAACTCTCGTCCAAACGAGGAACTAATCTGCTTTCTACATGTTTATCTTCGCTTTGATTGTCGGGTATAGGAAAGACCGAAGCTACCCACCTAAACCTTATCCTCTAAAATGTCGCTGAAAGCCCGAGGCTTGTTTTCAGTTATCTCCGATATTGCTGCACCACCATATCGGAACGCTTCGGAGCAACAGCATCCGGGTGATGTCACGTCCCCGCAACTATTGCAGGGATTAAGCTTAAATCTACTATACTTCGATTAAGCAGCGAGAGCGTAATTGTTTTCGCCAGATAATTTTTGTTGCCTGAGATTTGAGTGCAAGTCAACCACGCACTACATGCTTACAAACCACTTCTGCCCGCTGTCAAAACCGGTCAGCCCCCAAAGTTTATAGCGATCTGGATATCAAAATAGAAAGCTTACTTGACAGGCTTGTGTGACTGATAAGTAATGCATTCAGAGAACACTTTCTCCAAAAAATTGCTTTCCGCTACAAAGGTAAGGAATCTTTTTGAAAAAATGTATATTCAATGAGAAATATCTTGAGAAGTAGAGTTGCGTTCTTGTTTTATTCAGAAATAAGCTGATTGTCCAATTTACTTGAATATTTTCGTATCGTAGCCTATTTGCTGTATTTGTAGTCAATGTCAGCAAAAATGAAAATCCATTTTCTTTCAATGTCGAGTAGTTCTTATCTCTTGCGGTTAAAGTTTGTAAAGAAGTTCGCTAAAATCAGTATTTATGTTTATATTTGAAAGGCTATGAGGTAATTCAAGTAATATTTTGCCATGTGTTGCAAGAGTTTCTCTTTACCTTGCTGATTTTTTCAGTAAGTCGGTATGATAGTAGAAAAGTCAGCAATGGATATAAGTTTTGTAATTATTAATGAGTATTAATATAATATTGACGATGAAAATAGAACATTTGGCCATCTGGGCAGACGATATTGAACTGCTTAAAGAATTTTATACTAAGTATTTTGATTTGAAGTCGAATAATATGTACACGAATGAGAAGAAGCAGTTTCATTCATATTTTCTTCTGTTTGGAGATGGCGGAACGCGCATTGAATTGATGACAGCGCCCGGAAAGTTGGAACCGTCAAGTCGAGGGCAGATGAAAGGACTGGCTCACTTTGCCATATCCGTTGGAGGAAAAGCCAAGGTATTGACTTTGGTCGAACAGCTCCGTAATGACGGCTTCGCTATTCTTAGCGAACCTCGTACGACAGGTGACGGTTATTTCGAAGCGGCTATTGCCGATCCTGAAGGCAACTATGTGGAAATATCGGTATAATTAGCATCACTAATCCTATTAGAATAATGACAAATTGATTTATTGCAATCAAATCCGGACGGTTATGGCTTAAAGTTAAGTTTGACAACTTTAAAGTTATTTTGTAAGCCTGATATACACCAGCTGGGATGGATAGAGAAAAATAAGTTAGTATGGATAAGAATATAAAGAATGTTATTTTCGATTTTGGAGGCGTCTTGCTCGACTGGAATCCGCGATACCTTTATCGCAACTATTTTGAGAAGGAGGATGAAATGGAATATTTTCTCCGGAACATTTGTACCGACGAGTGGAATGTCAGGCAGGATGGTGGACGTTCGTTTGCTGAAGGTATTGCGGAGTTACAGCAGCTGTATCCGGAATACGACGAAGCCATACGTATTTATTTCGATCGATGGGGAGAGATGCTTAAGGGAGAAATTAAGAAAAATGTCGAATGGCTTAGACAATTAAAGTCGGAAGGCTACGGCATCTACGGCTTGACGAACTGGTCGGCAGAGACTATCCCGCAGGCTTATACCCGATTTGAATTCTTACAACTTTTTGATGGTATTGTGGTTTCGGGCGAAGAACATTTGTTAAAACCCGATGAGCGTATCTATCGTGTTTTGCTTGATCGCTATCATCTTATTCCGGAGGACTGTCTCTTTATTGATGATAACGAGAAAAATCTGGAAGGCGCAAGAAAAGTGGGCATTTCTACATTGAATGCTAATTTAATAGACTCTATTTAAGGTTTTCGTATTCTGATCAGTATAGCAATGAGGGTGTTACAATATGTACACCCTCATTGCTGTTTTATTATTTATCTGTTTGATCGAATTTATTTCATTCTACTTTTCGAATGATTCCATCTTTATCATTTGACAGCAATATCTGAAAAGTCTTTATGCCTTATTTTTTTATATTGGTCGATTTATATGCATGAATAAATTCCTTCTTTCCATGATTGGGTTCTGTGACTTTGATTGTGGTGAATGTCCCATTGTTGACATCATCTAAAACAATAGCCGGACGGTAATCTTTTTTCAAAGCAGTAAGTTTGACGTTTTTAAATGTTACACCATCAGCGTGACGTACATAGAATCCCCAGGCGGGAAGTTCCTTATGTTGAGAAAATTCCGGATAGGCTTTCGGCATTTCAGGGACACTGTCGAGCTCATTTAATCCAACCTTGGCATAATAAGGATTACCACCGCCCGGATAGATGATTTCAACATTTTCGATAGATACGTTGGTGATTTTATTATCCTTAAGTCCGACGATGCCCGATGGGGATATGTTTCGCGGATTATCTTCTGTCGGTCCTTCGTATTCGTAGCCTACATCCGGCTTCCCTGCAGGAACTTCTGCATAGACATTTGATATATGGACATTATCCATCTTGCTACGATGTCCTGCACGACGCTCGCCAACAACCAGATAGATAGGGTTCCCGGTATTAATGGATCGCAAACTGTCTACAATTACATTTTGAACCAGACCTCCGTCCACGGCTTGTACGGTAATAGCCGAACGGAACGTATCAAATACGGTGTTATTGATGACCTTGATATTTTTAAATCCTCCATTTGATGCAGTACCGAATTTGATGCCGCTTGCACTTGAGCAGGCTTTATTATTGCGTATCTCAACATTCTGACAGATACTCTCAGCACTGTGTGATTTCAGACATATAGCATCGTCAGTAGCATTTACAAAACAGTTTTTGATTATGGCTCCATTGCAGTCAACGATATCCATACCGTCGTTATTCCAATAGGCCCGGCTGTATACACTGATTCCATCAATCAGTAGATTTTGACATTGATCGTAGGTTTGTGTCCAAAAGGCTGGATTCTTCAGGGTTACACCTTCAATTTTTACATTCGTACATTCGCGAAAGTAGAGGAGCATTGGACGGTTTGCTACACGTCCCAGTTTCAAGGGATCTTTGATGACTCCCGAATAGACTTGATTAATGAAATTATTGGCTAATTCTCGGCCATACCCATCTATAATACCTTTACCGGTGATACTGATGCTATCTTGTTTGTTTCCTAATATCAATGCATACCAGTTTTTCATTTCCATATCGTAATCATAAGGATTGGTTGAGCCGACGAGTACAGCTCCTTCAGACAGGTAAATATTCACATTCGATTTCATATGAATACTGCCTGTTAGATAACGTCCTACGTTAAACATCAATCGTCCGCCGCCATTTTCGGAAATAAAATCTATAGCCTTCTGAATGGAACGGGTATTCATTGTGATACCGTCTGATTTTATGCCGAACATGGTTGTCTGATAATCTTTTGACCACACTAAGCAGCTCTCTACTAATAGTAAACAAGCAAAGCTTACTTTCTTAAATACATTCATTTTATTTATTGTTTTTTGTTTCAGATGTCATTATATAATGTTACAGGGCCGATCCATCCCATGGATTCAATGTCCTGCCGTTTCATCCAAGCTTGTGCCGTTTTGTTGTTAGTCAGCGATTTCATATAATTGCCCATAACGGTTACAACATGTACTTCGATTTCGTTTTCGCCTTGATTTAATTGTGTTTCGATCGGATGAACGCGTCGTCCGTACCATTTTGTACCACAGCTCTGACCGTTTACAAATACTTCGGAAATGCCTAGTACTAGACCTAGATTCAGCATCATTCCTTTGGGTGAATCAACATTGATTTTCTTTTTATAGATGACGGTTCCACTGAAGTTTACGAAATCTGTTTCTTTCAAATCCTTCAGTTTGTCAAAATGAGAAGTCTTCACTGTATTTTCACGACTGTGATGGAATTCTACATCCCAGTTAGCCGTCAGGTCTTGTGTATTTTTGCCTGTTGCCGGAAGTTGCTTCCATTCTGTCCCCCCCCTCTTTTGTTTATCAAAAACAAGCAGGAGCGATTGAGCCGGCCCAAAATCTATCTCTATACTGTTCGCGGTATCCAATGGCAGACGATAGCGTTCGCCTGATTCCAGATCCCAGACCCAACCATAATGCCCTTTGACTATTTCAGGGGCGAAACTGATGCGTGTTTTGTGAGAATTGTATCGATGTGCATAACTGAAGAAGAATATCTCTGCATTATTGTCCGTAACGTAACGATTCTGCATCAGATAAAGATCCGGCTTTTCTATTGTTACGTAATGTGATATGTTATGCTCTTTCTGAATGCCCTGGTACCAGTTGACAAAATCCTTTTCGGGTTTGTGAAGCAAGATGAATCGATTGCTCATGGCTTTCATCTTGTCGATCCATTCCTGCACTTCTTTATCTTTCTCGGTAAAATTTTTTAAACCAACAGATTCGTGCGGATATTTTTCGATGCAGAAGATACGTCCGCCACAAGCTACGAAATCATAAAGTTTCTTCGCCGTTGCAGGCTCCATCCTCTCTACTTCAATGAGAAACAGCGTCTTATAGCGTCTAGGGCCGTAGCATAATGAACCTTCTCTCATCTCAGAATCGCGTATAATTGATTCTGATACATAATCGCAACCGCTGCCATTTTTGTTGATAGCTTCCCATACAAGTGTTTTGTATTGCACATTCGTACTCGAGGGAAACGGTTCGTTTTGCATCCCCATTGTACTCCACAGATCGGCCAGTGGATTCAATATAGCGATATCCGCATACATCAATCCATGTTGCAGTGCTGCCGAAAGTCTGCCTTTATAAGTGGTATAATACTTGAAGTATGGCCACCAGTTATTATTTTCGTTATAGTAAGCGCCATAACGCATCCACCCTGGGAATGGCGCATCTTTTGGCGAATAGTTGAATCCGTGAAAAATAGAGTGAGATACACCACTGATGGCCGTTTGGTCACCTCCTATCTTTAATAATTCCAAAGTCATATTGAAAACAGTATATGTGTTTGTCATCTCTTCACAACTGACCAGTTTCTTACCACGCAAGTGCGCAGCTGAAGACACATATTTGTTTACCATCGTATAGGCTCGCCCGCGGCGATAGTCGGTTTCCGACATTTCTTCACCGAGCTTGTGACGGAGCCAGGTCATTGTCCACGATTCGCATTCAGGGATATCATAGTCCAGACTGCTTTCCAGCGGGAACAATCCCCGCCCATATGCCTGGGCGCGCGATTTGACATGCAATCCTTTGCACCAGTCGAGATAAGTGTGGGTGAAGCGTTCCAGCATCATCTCGGCTTTTGTGTATTCGAAGTCGTATCGTACGCGCTGTATAATATTCTCCATTTCCGGAGTCGTCTTCACTTTAGGTTCGTAAGAGAGAGCGTTGCCCATGCCTCCTGTTTTGAACAGGATAAAAGGCAAGTACGGAAGGACATCATAGCCACGGCGTTTTTTGAATTCGTCAGCCATATCATACGACCAGTTTGCACCTTCCAGCTCCATGCTGTCCGTAAATAGCGCGCGTATATGTGAAGATAGTGGTCCCGACTTTGCCTGAATCTTGTCCGACATATTATTCAGATATTTTTGAACCGCAGCCTTATTATAGTGATTTAATACAGGACCTGTTGCTCCCGGTGCACCGTTGATGACTTCAAGGAATCCATGTATTTTTACTAGCGCAAAAAGGACATATTTTCCATCGGGGACTTTGAACTTGAATGTTCCGTCCACATCTTTATCCGTAAGGTTTATGATCTGATCCAGACTTTTAAATGGCTCAGGTACGAGTTGGAGCGACATAAGTTTCATTTTCTTTCCGAGAAATGGCGAACTGATATCCGGGTTGGCCGCAGTAAATAGTCCATCCAGAGAGACTTCATAATCAATGGGGCCTTCCAGTTTTTCAGAATAGTTCACTACGACATCAGCTCTTTCGTCTCCAGTCAGATACTCGGCGCCGAACGGCCATCCCGAACCAACAATCAGATCGCAGGTCATTCCTAATGATTTTGCTTCATCGAATGTTACTTGCAACATTTTTATCCAATCGTCGCTGAGCCACAGAAGAGATTTTTTGCCCATATCGTCCGACGAACTTGGAAACCCCACGGGATTGATTTCCACTCCACCGATACCTGCCTCTTTCAACAAGTGAAGTTCGCGTACAAGTTCATGGGCTTCCACCTTATCGCCATTCCACCACCAACGAACAAAAGGATGATAGATGGAATCGGGGTTACAAAATAATTTGTATAGTCCTTCATTGCCCATTGCCCCTGCTTTCGGATAGTTGGCTGCGCTCACACCGGCCCATATAGGCATACGACTGCCAACAGCACATCCGGCTGTCAACAAAAGGCTATCCTTGATAAATGTTCTTCTCTGCATATACTATTACACTGTTTCCATGATTTAGTAATCTCTCTTTTAATGAAGCAAATATATGGATGTTTGGTTAGCCCGGTCTTATGCTTTTGATATTAATGATTAAATTTTTGGCAAAAGACAATAAACTTGCTGGTTCCCATAAAATAGCATCTGTACAGGTCACTTCACTTCATTGACTAGTGGTATATTATTTTCATAATCTTTGATATTTTGAAGTGTTGTCCGGGCGATGTTTTCAAGTGCTTCACGGGTGAAAAAGCCTTGGTGCGAGGTCAAAATCACGTTATTAAACGAAAGCAGGCGCGCCAGAACATCGTCGCTAATAATCTTATCCGAAGTGTCTTTGTAGAAATAATGCGCCTCCTCTTCATATACATCCAGACCTGCTGCGCCTATCTTTTTCTTTTTCAGTCCGTCAATAAGTGTTTCCGTATTGATTAATTGTCCGCGACCGGTGTTGATAATCATTACACCCTCTTTCATCTTATCAATAGCCTCTTTGTTAATCATATGATGAGTCTGTTCGGTAAGCGGACAGTGTAGTGAGATGATGTCGGACTGGCTGTAAATTTCATCTAGTGCTACATATCGGATGCCTTCCTGTTCGGCAAAATACGGATCCGGGTGAAGGTCGTTGGCTAGTATGTTCATTCCGAATCCGTGCAGGATATGAATAAGCACTTTGGCTATTCTCCCGGTTCCAATGATACCGGCTGTTTTACCGAACATGTCGAATCCCAAAAGCCCATGCAGAGAAAAGTTACCATCACGCGTACGCCAGTAGGCTCTATGAATCTTTCTGTTAAGTGATAACATTAATGCTACAGCATGTTCGGCCACGGCATGAGGAGAGTAAGCCGGGACACGAACAATCTGTATTTTATATTTACGCGCTGCGTCCAGGTCGACATTATTAAATCCGGCACAACGTAAGGCGATCAGCTTAACACCTGCTTCGCTGAGTCCTTTGATTGCCTCCTCATCAGCTACATCATTCACAAAGATGCATATAACATCTGATTGTTGTGCCAACGATACGGTTTTAGCATTTAATAGACTGTTGTGATACTCGATATCAAAGCCGAAGCCTTCATTCATAGTGTTGAATGATAGCTTGTCGTATGGCTGTATGCCGAAGAATGTAACTTTCATAGGTCTTTATTTTTTATTGGTGAATACAAATTTACTAATGAATTATGAGTCTGCCAAAGAATTGGATATAGTTATTATGTGATAGTATTGTCTCGTATAATATGAAACGGTCGTTCCACCTATGTGAGACGATAAACAGGTTAGCATAAATAGAAATATTCTTCAGGACTTATGTGAAAATTCTTCCGCAGAAAAAATAAAACAAATTTTTCAAGGATGAATATGATTCCTAATCACTCGTATTTGTTAGTTGATTTAATTCCGTTAACGGGTTATGTAATTATTTTACTGTTTGTCGCAGTTTGTAATGTCTTTGGAGCAAATAGCCGGTCTTTAAAACTTGTGGACAGTCTTTACCAAAGAAAATCGAATGGCTCTTTCTTCTATGATGCAGTCTCATCTTCAACAGAATATATAGATGCTATTTCATTCGGTTTTCTATATGGAAACAAAAGCTGTTATAATCCATTTGGAGTGAATAAATTAGAACGAGTTGAAAAGACTGAAGAAAAGGTTGAATCGCTTGATACAGCCACTCTTTTTGATATGCTGGTGGCAATACTTTTTGTTTTGTTTGTAGGATATCTTGTTCTTATTTTGAGGACTTATTCATTGAATGTTTTTCATAGATAATTCGGATCTTGACTTCCTAAGCAACATCTATCTGAAATTGGGAAATCTTTTTGATTTTTATAATTGTTTCTTTACT
>JAQWBH010000291.1 GCA_028707405.1 Parabacteroides sp.
TTAAAGTAGTTGGACTACAGGGAAACATCAAAAGTCCACAGCATCTGAATGTATTATATATCACGATTATTAAAAGAAAGGAAAGTATGGGTATTTGCTTCTAAATACATCATACAAGGAAATATGATTCTAATATTAAAGAAGGCATTTAGATTTTTGCTGATAGGCTCACTAATTTTTATTGTTACATATTACTATTATGGCAAAGAAGATCAAATTTTAATAAACTTGGGATTGATTATCTTGGGATGCTCTTTTATATCAAAAATTGTCGAGTTAAATCTGATCAAGAGAAAATATAAATCATAGTAGATTTTGGAGTAACAATATGATAAATAAAACTTTTTTTCTTGATCATCAAGAAGAAATATTAGCATTACTAAATAGTCTTAAAGTAGGAGTATATATTACTGACGGAGAAGGCAACACTTTGTTGGTAAATGATGAATCCTGTAGAACAGGAGGATTATCTAGAGAAGAAGTAATGGGCAAAAATATGCATGAGTTAGAGCAGTCAGGTTTTGTAAAAAAATCCATTACTCTAAAAACATTGGCTTCCCAAAAAGGTGAAACTATGCTTCAGGATTTAGGCGATGGTGGCGTAGTATATACCACCTCTTACCCTATTTTTAAGGAAGGTAAAATTGATCTAGTGGTCACCACGGAAAGAGACATTACAGAAATGGAGCATCTTAGAAAGCTCCTGAAAGAAAAAGAGCAAGACACTGAAAGATATGCAGAGGAAATCGAATACTTGATTAAGAGTAATATGGCTCTTACAGGCGATTTAATTGCCATCGATGTGGAGTCTCAAAAGCTGGTGAAGTCCGTTCTTCGAGTTGCTAAGTTAGACACTACGGTTTTGATATTAGGTGAATCCGGTACCGGAAAAGAAGTCGTGGCAAATCTCATATATAAGAACAGTTCTCGTGTGGGAAAACCCTTTATTAAAGTAAGCTGTGCTGCTATTTCCGAAAATCTTATTGAGTCAGAATTTTTTGGATATGTGAAAGGAGCATTCACCGGAGCGGATGTTGCAGGCAAACGAGGCTTTTTTGAATTAGCCAATTCCGGAACAATTTTTCTAGATGAGATTGGTGAGATTCCTCTTCACCTTCAGTCCAAGTTTCTTCGTGTCATGCAAGAAAGAGAAGTCATGCGCGTGGGAGGCTCAACACCCATCCCATTAGATATAAGAGTCTTAGCAGCAACCAAGATTGATCTTCGTGATGCAGTAGAAAAAGGGACCTTTAGAGAAGATCTCTATTATAGACTAAACGTTGTTCCAATTGAAATAAAACCTCTAAGAACGAGAAAACAAGATATAGGGGCACTTGCAGAGCATTTTGTAAAAGAGGGCAATAAAAGGTATCGGCTGAACAAACACTTAACGCTTGAAGCAATAGAATCTCTCGAAAAGTATTCCTGGCCTGGGAATGTAAGAGAGTTAAAAAATGTTATTGAAAGATGCGTTATCAGTTTTGATGGAAATGAAATAACAAGATTTCAAGTTGAAAGGATTCTTTATCCGAAAGTAGATACAGATGATGTTTTCAAAAATGAAAAAGATTCTGTGTTAAACTTAAAACAACGACTTGAAGAATATGAAAGAATGATTATTCATGATGCTTTGAAGAAATACAAAAATGCCAGTCACGTAGCGAAGGCCTTGAAGATAGATAAAGCAACGTTATCGCGTAGGATTACAAAGTACAAATTAAAATAATATCAAATAAAATAGGGGAAGGACTAATAAATTAGCGAAAATTCATGATGGGATTTTCGCCATTCTGTTTTAATAATGAAATATAATTTCATTATTAAAACGCTTTTATGGAAAAATTGCCGCCTGTAATCCATTTACAAATGATGTATCGCAACTTTATTAAGATTAGGAAAATTATGAATATTGAGTATAGTAGTTGTACTCTGATGAATTACAATTTACTGATTCCCACTTAAACAGGCAAGATACTAAGTTATGTGTGAGGTTGGCACGAAACATGCACTAACCGTATAACAAAGCATAATATATTGCCAGGTTGTTTAATTGAGGAGGTGTGAATTTGAAAGTACTTATCTTAGGCGCAGGAGGACAAGGAGGAGCTTGTGCATCAATCTTGTCACGACAGAAAGAAATAACAGAACTCCGTTTAGCAGATTTAAAAAAAGAGATAGCAGATGCCGTGGCCAGTCATATTAATAGCCCTAAAGTGAAAACTTATCAGGTAAATGCTCTTAATATAGACGAAGTTGCCAAAGCTGCAGAGGGAGTTGATGTAGTTGTAGACATGGTAATGCCTTGGATGGCAACTTACGTTATGAAAGGAGCATTGAAAGCTAAATCAGATTACATAAATACTGCTTTTGATACGCCCTACTGGGAAGAATTTCTTAAAAGGACTCCCATGGAAAAAATGCCATTATACATGGAATTTAAAGAAGCTGGGCTGACAGCACTTTTGGGGTGTGGTTTTGCTCCTGGCTGGACAAATGTTCTGGCCAGAAGACTTGCTAATCGCCTTGATAAAGTAGACAGCATCAAAATGAGAATAGGCAAAGCGACAAGATTACCAGGCGAACATCCTTATGATTGGGTTCTTCGGCCATGGAATCCCGGATGGTCCCCCAAGCAAGCACTAGTAGATTGTGCAACTTCTACCTATGCACTCGAGAATGGGGATTATGTTAAGTATCCTCCTTTCGGTGGTTTAGAGATGTGTGATTTTCCGGAACCGGTTGGCTTACTACCGGTCACGCACCATTCACACGAGGAAATCTATAGCATGCCTTTCACTTTCAAAGGAGTAAAAAATGTAGATTTCAAATATTATCTAATGTACCAGCCCGCCATACTATATGCGCTTGGCCTTTGTTCGCAAAATGAAATTGAAGTGAATTGCGTAAGGATAAAACCCATTGACGTCGTCGCTTCATTAATTCCACCACCTTCGGATAACATTTTTGTTGAATCCGAAGAAAAACTTGAATATGCAGATGAGACAAATTTTATTGAGCTAATAGTAGAAGTCTCCGGGCGAAAAGACAACAAAATTGTAACTTGGAGAGCCAATTGTCCCAAAATGAACACACCCGGTCCTTTATTGAGGAAACTATATGGTACTGCATTGGTATATGTTTCGCTGCCCTTAGCTGTGGGAACCATGCTGATGGAAGAAATTGAGATGCCGAAAGGAATAATTTTTGCAGATGAAATCGATCCGGAGGTATTTATCAATAAGATGATGGGAACAGGGTATCCATACAAATGGACTGAAACGCAGTACTAAAGGTTTTCAGGTTATAAAAGGAGTAATTATTTATTGGAAAGGAGTAAGATAATGGAACATGAAGTATTTTCTAATTCTAATATAGAATTGCAACCTTTATCTAATAAAAAGGTATGGGGTTTTGCCACAGGAACCCTTGGCGAGTATTTTGTTTACTACCTATTCTACACCTATTTTCTTTATTTCTTGACCGATTATGTTCTAGTTCCAGCGGCAATAGCGGGTACGATTATGTCCATAGCCATGATATGGGATGCTATGACTGACCCTATCGTGGGATACATTAACGATGTAAGTAAGAATCCAAAAGGCCGAAGAAGACCGATGATGCTTTATACATTTATACCATTCTGCTTGACTTTCTTCTTATGCTTCTTAAGACCTGGCCTTGAAGGAACGGCTCTCTATGTTTACTATGCGGTGGTTTGCCTTGCTTTCTGGTTAATGTTTACGACTCAACAGGTACCATTTTATGGGTTGCTACCAGAAATTGCTCAATATGATAACGATCGAATGAGAATACGATCCGCCATGGGCTTCATTGGAAATGCTGGGAACTTAGCAGTATCTATTGTACCAATAGCTTTATCTACGGTGATCGCTTTGGGCGTCAGCGAAATGACAGCTTGGCCAATCGTAATGGGAATACTAGGAGTGATTGGATGCGGGGGTTTTGTTGTATGTTGGTATACGACTCGAGGAATGGAGACACCTCCGGAAAAAGTTATCCGACCAGAAGGGAATCTATTCCAAACATATGGCAGAATTATTAGACTTAAAGGGTATATAGTCACGGTTTTAGTCTATTTCATTTGTACAATTAATCTTTGCTTAATATTTGCTTCCATCATGTATGTTGCAGACAATAAGTTGGGGTTACAGCCCTTACAACAAAGTATTGTTGTGGCATGCTACACCTTTTCCGGGGCACTATTTGCTCCATTCATAGCTGCGATTGCACGTAGGGTGGGGTCGTTAAAAGCCTTTGAAATTATCATGTTGATTGGCGCAATTTTGTTTACTCTTTGCGGATTTATTGGACTTAACAGCTTTGGCATTATGGTTTTCCATGGCATTGTAACCGGCGGAGTATTTGCCTTGGCCACTGGGTTCAATTACGGGTTATTTTATCAGGTAATTGATTTGGCTTATCTAAAACGTGACGAACAGGTTGAAGGATCCGCCATTAGCTTTGCAACATTTGGTTACAAAATCGGTGCTGCAACAGCCGCCTTCTTCTTAGGGATAGCGTTGTCCATTATCGGATATGATGGGGCATCGGATGTAAATGCTGAAGTGCTAGGTAGATTGGATAGTTTGCTTACTTTCATGCCGGCGGTTTTACTAGTCATCGTATTTCTTATGTTAGTCTTCCTCTATCCGATTAAGCAGAATCTGTATGACTTAATCCTGGCAGCTAAAGCCAAGAAAGTCAACGGAGAAACTTATTCGAAAGAGGGTATTGAGAAGTTGTTTTAGCGAAATGTTATTTTATTTAAGAAAGGAGTATCAAAATGGCAGAAAAGTATCAAATGTATATCGATGGTGAATGGTGTGATAGCAGTTCAGGGGAAGTTATTGAGGTATACTCGCCAGCCACAGGGGAGCTAGTAGGGACCGTTCCCAAAGCAACCCCGGAAGACGTTAATAGAGCGATAGAAGCCGCTAATCGGGAAAAGACAAATTTCAAATTCTGGTCTGATGTAGAACGAGGTGATTTGGTATGCAGAATCGCCGACGAACTCGAAAAAGAAGCCGACAAATATGCAAAAGACCTTGTAATGGAACAAGGAAAGTCATTGGCTTTAGAAGGCTATGGGGAAGTAATAGAGTCTGCTGAAAACCTTAGAAATGCCAAAGAAGATTTGATTCGTATGAATGGTGAAGTTTTGTATTCAAAGGACTCGGATAGAAAAATTTTTACAAAACGTGAACCAAACGGTGTATATGCCGCAATATCTCCTTGGAATTTTCCGATGGTAATGCCTGCTGAACATATCGCACCGATTCTTGTAGCTGGTAACACGATGGTAATGAAACCGGCTTCCTATACGCCTATTTCAGCCGTTCACTTTGCGGAAGCGATTGAACGTGCAGGTTGTCCCAAGGGTGTATTTAATTTGGTAATGGGGCCTGGTCCGACGGTAGGAGAACAGATGGTATCTCACCCTTTAGTTAATGCGGTTGCTTTTACCGGTGAAGATGAAACCGGCAAGCGAATTCAAAAGATTGCAGGTCTTAAGCCGATGCTACTTGAAATGGGTGGTACGGGTCCGGAAATTGTGTGTGAAGATGCGGATGTAATAGCGGCCGCAAGAGGTGCAGCATATGGAGCATGGATGAATGCCGGGCAAGTCTGCTGTTCAACACAAAGGGTGTTGGTTCATAAAAGCCTCAAGAAAAAATTTATAGAAGAACTAATGAAGACAGTTGACGAAATTGTCTTGGGAGATCCCCTGGATCCGGATACCACAATGGGACCTATGAATAATGATCCGGTTGTTAAGAAAGTGGAATCGCACATTGCCGAAGGCATAGCAAAAGGTGCAAAAATCCTGTGTGGTGGGGAACGTGCAAGTGGTTTTCCCACAAATCTGTACTTTAAGCCTACCGTCATTGACAATGTAGTGCCGGGTATGATGCTCCACGATCTGGAAACCTTCGGACCCGTTATACCAATTATTGAATTTGAAACGGATGAAGAAGCTTTAAGGATGGCAAACAGCACTAAGCTTGGACTTCAGATGTCTGTATATACGTCAAGTCTAAAAAAGGCATTCTGGTATCAGGGTCGGCTGATAGCAGGCAATGTTTGTATCAATGAATCTTGTGGCTTCTGGGAACCCCATCAACCAT
>JAQWBH010000292.1 GCA_028707405.1 Parabacteroides sp.
ACTTAGATACGGAGTTGATAAAGATGGAGCTTTCAGTCTCGAACGTTCCCTGATATGGCCAATGCTTCGTACAAACCCCAATTATACACACTCAAGCCTGATGCAGCGTTTTGCGGTAGATCATATTAGTTCTTTAATCGTAAATGGGCAGGCATTGAGTAACGAAAAGGTGAAAACATTACGTTTGGATGGACGATTAACGGTAGTTAGTGAATTGGCTATCGGGTATTCTACCCAAGGATTGAAAAAAAAGGATCTGCCTTCTTCTTTAGAGTTGACACGTACTTTTTTCCCTTCGACAGACAAGCCGATGTTGTGTGAGAAATATACGCTGAAGAATATAACGGATAAAACTATAACTGTAATGGTTCCGCAACAACGTTCTGTCTACAAAACTGACAAAGAAAAAAGCTATTATGGAGTCTACACGTTGATTGCTGCGATATCAAATTCGGGGCTGTATGCTATAGAACCCGGTAAATCTATCTCTTTCGATGCATTTGTCGCCGGCTATAAAGAGGGACAAGTTGATATTAATCCTGAAATGGCAAAAGAAGAACAGGCACGTATAGATTTCGTTAAAGAAGTATGGGGAAAACTTCACTTTGAGTGTCCGGATAATGTTCTGAATACAGCCTTTGCTTTTGCTAAAATAAGAGGTGCTGAAAGTATTTACAAGACGAAAGGAGGCTATATGCATGGACCAGGAGGCGAATCCTATTATGCTGCTATTTGGGCTAATGATCAGGCAGAATACATCAATCCTTTTTTTCCATTTCTTGGTTATAAAACAGGGAATCAATCAGCACTTAACTCCTTTAAACACTTTGCCCGTTTTATAAATACTGAATATAAGCCGATACCTAGTTCTATTATTTCAGAAGGGATAGAAATCTGGAATGGAGCGGGAGATAGGGGTGACGGAGCTATGATAGCCTATGGTGCTGCTCGTTATGCTTTGGCTGGAGGCAATCTAAATGAGGCATCAGAATTATGGCCCCTTATTGAATGGTGTCTCGAATTCTGTAAACGAAAAACAACAATAGATGGTGTTGTTGCCTCCGATTCAGATGAGCTGGAAGGCAGGTTCCCCGCGGGAAAAGCCAATTTATGCACATCCTCCTTATATTATGATGCACTTATATCAGCTAGCTATCTGGCTAAAGAACTGGGAAAGCCGTCAAGTATTTCTAAAAAATACATGAAAGAAGCCAAAGAATTGAAAAAAGCTATCAATTCATATTTCGGTTCTGTAGTGGAAGGTTTTGAAACCTATCGTTACTATGAAGGAAATGATATTTTGCGTTCATGGATAAGCATCCCTTTGACAGTAGGCATATTTGAACGAAAAAGTGGCACAATTGATGCATTATTTTCTCCTCGCTTATGGACAGAAAACGGACTGCTTACCCAAGCCGGGAGCGAGATATTTTGGGACAGGTCAACTCTTTATGCTTTACGGGGGGTATATGCCGCCGGAGCACGTGAAAAGGGCACTGAATATATGAAGCATTATTCAACACAACGTCTATTGGGTGAACATGTCCCTTACCCAATAGAGGCATGGCCAGAAGGAAATCAACGACATTTGTCGGCCGAAAGTGGGTTGTATTGCAGAATTATTACGGAAGGCCTTTTCGGGATAAGGCCAACAGGTTTTAATTCATTTACATTAACTCCACAACTGCCCGATGAATGGCCGTTTATGACGCTTGAAAATATTGGGGCATTCCAAAGTAATCCATTCACTATAAAAGTGACGAGAAGTGGGAATAAACTTAAGACATCAATTATTAAAGGAGAGGAGGTTTTAAAAACATATATATCGAATGTGGGAGAAACATTTACTGTAACAAATCTGTAGAAACGATACATGTTGGACAAGTATGATAATAGGTCTATAATTTGAGGGGGGGACTTTGGTCACGAGTGGTCGGAAGAACTTCCGATCACTCTTTTTGCCTCTTGAAGAATATAGTAGGATCTCCTCCGCATTCCACAACGATTAGTGCTATAATAAGGTTTCTGATTTCCATCGTACCTCTTCTTTTAGCCGTTTTGTAGCCAAGGCTGTTGGCCTGTTTGTATATCAAGACAAGCATCGCTACAATCAGCGTCATATATAACATGACTTCTATTCCATTTTTATTGAGTGAAACTAAGTGACTGACATTCAATTCCTGTTTAATGAAACGAAAGAACACCTCAATATCCCATCTACGCCTATAGGCATCTGCTATTTCTTTTGTAGACAAATCAAACTCATTGCTTATAAACCAGAACTCTTTATCGGGATCTTCTTTACTTTGGGCAATTATTAATCGGAAAGGTGTTTCAACAAGCACTTCTTTACTCCTCTTTGTTCCCTTTTTGGTCATTAGTGGAACGCCTGTATACAAATAAACTTTAGAATCTTTGACCAATCTCAGATTACCTAAATTTCTATCTGTTTCCTCTGTAACAAGAGATTCTAATTCAATGTGTTTGCGTTTCTCTTTAGCTCTTATAATAAAAGGGGTAGATTCTTTCGAAAAGTCTCTCGTTGTCCTCGTAGATTGCAAACCTCGATCAATGAGATAGATGTTTTGATGACCTTTTTCTTGTTTTACATGACTACGTACAACTTCTGGTAAAGCGATATCTTCGCTACTATACTTCGAGTGAGTGAAAACCTCAACTTCACTTGGCAAAACTCCATCGAAAGCGACACTGTATTTTACAGATTTCTTCCCATTTTTATGATCAATGCCCTCTTCTTGCAATTTACTGCTGGCTTCACTAACCATCGAACTATCAACTCGTATGAGATTGTATTTTTGCTTTTCGGCAGATGAATACACCTCTGAGAACTGTTCATAAATGCATTCGTAAATTTGTTTAAAAAAACTAGAATCGATTTTCGACAATCTCTCTGAAATAGAACTTCGACGAACAGTCTCAGATTCTTCCAAATTGAAAAGTGTTTTAAAGACTGAGTCATTGAATGTATCTTCAAGTGTACGTTGGCTTAGTCTGTCATTTTCTAAAATACCATATAGGAGCAAGTAAAACATCTTCTTGCCATGCAAAACTTTCGAATAATAGTCTACTTTGGTATTTTCCGACAAGTGATTTAATAGTGCTTCTGGTACAACACCCAATAATTGATTTATACTTACTTTATGATCTTTAAACATTGTTTAATTCGTTAGTTATCAATACTTAAAGATAATAAAATCAACTGACGCAAGCAAGCGATATCAGTTGATAATCAAGTGTTTAAATAAAAAAGAGTGATCGGAAGTTCTTCCGTCCACTCGTGCACTTTGGTCCCCCCTTGATCATTTCAGTTAGATTATCACTGACTGCTCTTGAAGAAGATGTTTAGCACCTTTTTTAAGATGTCTCGCTCCATTTTTAAATCTGCATTTTCTTTCTTGAGAGGTTGTAGTTCTTCCTATTGTTCATTTTATGCAAACATATGGCAGAACCCTGGAGGGCATTGTCTCCATATACTTGGTACGCCTACGCTATGTGTGAAGTGAATTAACGCAAATCCCTAGATTTTAGGGAAATATCGCGAACTCTTTAATTGTGGAAATAATATCGTTATATGTTAATGATTTAACTGAAGTAGAAGTCTTATGTATAATAAAGGCTTTGGCATAGGCGTTTAGGTCGCAGAGATATTTCTATCTTTGGCAAATGGGAAAAGGACTTTATATGGGAACAAACTCAATTGAATTTCACAGACGCTTCCAGAGCGATGACGATTGTTATGAATATCTATCAGAACTGAAATGGAGTCAAGCATACGTTTGTGAAAAATGTGGTGGGAGTCGCCATTGTAAAGGCAAAAAGCCATTCTCACGTAGGTGTATCAAGTGTAGCTATGACGAAAGTCCCACAGCTCATACTGGATTTGAGAAGTGTAAGTTCTCTCTATTGGTTGCATTCCATATTGTCTTTAAGATAAGTACAAAGAAAAAGGGGATGTCTTCAATTGAGTTGTCCAATGAGTTCTCACTTCGTCAAAAGACCTGCTGGGCATTCAAACGCAAGATACAGACCGTGATGAAAAGTTCCCAAACACATCCGCTTACAGGCATAGTGCATGTTGATGAATTTCTGATTGGCGAGTATGAGCAAGGAGTCGTTGGACGGAGCCACAACAGTAAAAAGAGGTTGGTGATAGTTGCATTGGAGATCATTGAGAAGGGTGTAGGCAGAGCCTATGCACAAGTTATTGAACGAGCATCAGCCAAAGAATTCAAGCCGTTTTTCAACGCCTATATCAGTCAAGAAACTCAAGTGATCACTGATGAATGGAAGGGATATTTGCCTCTGATGAAAGATTATAAAAAGTTGGAACAGAGACCCTCAAACAAAGGTGCGAATTTCAAAGAGTTGCATATACATATCATGAATATACAGGGCTGGCTTAGAGGAATACATCATCATTGCGATAAAGAAAATCTGCAAGGCTACGTTGATGAGTATCATTTCAGGTACAATCGAAGGTCGATGATGGGGTCAATATTCAACTTGACCCTACAAAAATTGATTTTTAATAATGTAAGATGAACTATTACAGCTAATTATAGCTGCGACCTAAACGCCTATGCCAATAAAGGCTTTACTCCTGGATAACCTTAGCAACAGTCTTGCGATTGATGTCTAATGCACGTCCTATAGCTCGTTTACTATACCCACGAGTGCGATACATGTGTATTATTTTGTCTATCCACCATTTTATTTATCCTTTGTGTTAATAATAAAGACACAAAGGAGTTTGCGATGTTGATAATTGTTAATAAGACCAGTTCGTTTTAACTATCAATGAAAGAAAAAACAAGTTGATCTTACTCCCTTAGGTGGTATACTTTTCAAATATTTTGGTGGGGTACTTTTAGATTATTATTTACAAACAATGTTCGATAAGTGTAAATTCTCTCTGCTATTGGCTTTTCACATAGCTTTCAAAATAAGCACCAAGAAAAAGGAATGTCTTCCATGGAACTGTCACAAGAGTTTGAGTTAAGGCAGATGACTTGCTGGAAGTTCAAATGGAAGATACAGCAAGCAATGCAAAGTACTTGTAATTATCCTCTTAACGGCATTGTTCATATTGATGAGTTTTACATAGGTGGTGAAGAAGAGGGCAAACGAGGTCGAAGTAAAGGAGATAAACAATTAGTGATTATGGCACTTGAGGTTGTTGAAAGTGGAGTTGGCAGAGCCTATGCACAAGTAATAGAAGATGCTTCTGCAAAATCGTTCAAGCCATTTTTCAACTCTCACATAGCCAAAGATGCACATGTTGTGACTGATGAATGGAACGGATATAAACCCCTAAGAAAGGAGTATCCAAACTTGGAGCAGGTAAAATCAGATAAAGGTAATGGCTTGCCAGATCTTCATCTGCACATCATGAATATCAAAGGTTGGTTGCGAGGAATTTATCACCACGCATCAAAAGAAAGGCTCCAAGGCTATCTTGACGAATATCATTTTAGATTCAATAGACGCAACAATATGGACACGATCTTCGATTTGCTCATAAAAAGAATGGTTAAGAATGAGCCTAGAAGGTTATATAGCAATGAAAACTAACAGCGATCTAAGCGCTTATACCTAAAATTTTATTTAGGACGGGATTGAATAAAAATAATAAAAAGAGCCAAGCTCGGAAGAATGGCTTACATAAACTAAGAGTAAAGGTAGGAATATTTGAGCGAAGAGAGATAAAAAATAAAAATCTCTAAAGAGAGAATTTAAATCTGAAAAACACTTATCTTTGGACAAAAGAGCTATTTGAATCCTATGGAAGAATATTGCAGATCAAAGTACCTCGATGGTTTCTATATCGTAACCCATTCTGTCTTGACGATAGGTCAAGGTGCTGGGCGTTAGAGGAGTATGCTTTTTGTGATATCTTAACGTGCAAAAGTAATATTTTATTGGAGAAGTAGAATAGAGCTAATTGTTAAATCCCCAACTTTACGGACTGACCCTAAAAAAGCCCCTTCAGTTCATAAACTAAGGGGCTTACCTATTTAATTTTTTCTCTTCAGTTTAAGCTCTAGGTCTAGCTTCTTTTACTACCATTGTGCGGCCAGCAAATTCTGCTCCGTTCAATTC
>JAQWBH010000293.1 GCA_028707405.1 Parabacteroides sp.
GGTTGAATTAATAAAGAACAACTCTTCATTAATTCCTTTTACCACTACCCCGGGATATAGCTGCCCAAAGTCCCCGGTATTTACACCGGACGATATATTCACTGGTACAGTCCACGTCTCACCTCCATCATCACTGTAGGATACCAACTTGTTTCTTGGCGTATTACTGGTATGTCCCATTACCATCATTAAACGACCATCAGCTAACTCTACTATGGAACCATACTGTAAATTATTTCTGTCAATCTTTTCACTTAATCTCCAGGTTAATCCATCATCTTCAGAGATGGCTACTCTTATAGTATTTGTACTATAGGTGAGTGGCATCAAAATCCTGTTCTTATAATCGCCTTTACTAATTTGGATACCGTGTCCCGCGTTATTAGATATAAATGCGTGATCTTCAATTTTCAAACTAGCGGTAATGTCGTCAGGTGTTGACCATGACTGCCCATTATCATTTGAGACTATCTGATACACACGCTGCGAAGGGGCATCATATTCATAACTCTTATTTATTAGTGTGGAGTTTATGGATGAGTATTGAAGAATAATTTTTCCACTCTCTGTTACTACTGTTTGAGGTGTTCGGTATGTAATATCCTCACCTTGTCCGGCAAGTACGGAAATATCTCCCCATGATGCTCCATTATCGGACGATTTTCTTAATATTATATCACAATCTCCAACAGCCCGGGTATTTTGCAATACACGTTGATACGCGTCAACAGGATTTGATCGCCCTTCGGCAAACAGAAGAATATCTCCATTCTTAGCTTTGGCTAACGCGGGTGATTGAATACGTCTATAATCATTTTCTCCTTCATGCATTGCATAGTTTACTGTAAACATATCATCACTCTCCAAATACATTTCGTGTACAGTTACGAAATTACGCCAAGGCCTGATTTTTGGTGTAAAATAATAGAGCTCTTCATGAGGCAATGTAAATCTAAACACCAAGATACCGTTAATTTTTATATAAAACAGTTCATCCACTATTACAACTTCAAGTTCCGCGGGAACTCCCGGGATTAGCACCTGAGGTATTGTTGGCCACCCTAATTCGGTCCTGACACTAACGGTTGTACCATATAAGTCGACAAAGAATCGCGGTTCGCCGGCCGTTCCGGCACCATCCATACCAAAAACAAAGTTTGCCCTATTGGATTCGCTATATCCTAATTCTAACCCTACCGCTGTAGCACTCATAGTACCAAAGGTAACTTTTGTATAGAAGTAAAAACTTTTGCCTTTGCCGATAGGTACGAAATATTTGGAGATAGCCCAATTAAACTTATAATTCAACCTATCACCCGCGAGATGATCATTATCAGATAATGGATAGTAGTTAAAATGCCGGATCATCTCCATGCCGTAAGGACGTTGCACCCAGGAAAGTGTATCTCCCATTGGATGAAAATCGGTATATCCCTTAAATAGAACTTTACCAAAATCCGGGATACCATCTTTCATTAGCCAAACACCGGCATGTCTTGTCTCGTCGAATGGAAAAGGGAGGGTGTCGGGTAGATTGACCCCACCCTCTTCATATGGACCTGGAAAACTGAAATGCTCCTCTTTGTAACAATTAGTGAAAATAATTCCCAATAATACTATCAGAGCTATGTTCTTGTATTTTAATTTTGTTCCCATAATTTTTCAATAATATATTTTCAATTTACATTGTAACTAATCCCATAAATCGGGATCTATCGGAATATACCAATTCTTTTCATCCTGAAGCCTAGCGATTATTTGTTCCCTCTGATTGAGAGGGTATTTTTTCGCTACCGTTTTTGCCAGAATATTTTCACCATTTAATTTAGAGTGCAACATAAGGTCGTACCATCTTCTTCCCTCAAATGCATATTCTCGGGTTCGTTCAAGAAATATAAGACTGTCCATTACTTCAAAATTGGTATAATCAATTTCAAATTGGCTTAATAGTTCCAATCCTCTGGCTTCTCTAATAAAATTCACGAAATTAAAAGCAGTCGCGTAATTGTTTAATCGTAATTCTGCAATGGCTTTCATTAAATAAACATCGGAACTCCTTATCATGTGCCAACTGGCATTGCTCTGGTAGGGAGGACGCGTAGACAACACATTATCAATCCCGATATATTTCCAGATCACAGTATCGCCATCCATTACTTTATAACTGAATTGTTCTCTTATATCAGAATCGAATATTGAAATCGAGTCGCTAAAAATCTTATCGACGATATGTGAAACTGGCTTCAAGTAGTATTTACCACCATCCTCTTTCAGGGGTGAAGTAAACTCCATTAGCCTGTTAGTCTCAAAACTATTATCATATTGATATCCTAGCAAGAACATAGAGTGTTGTGAAGTATATGAGTTGGTAAACTGAGTAGCCCAAGTACCTGATGTACCTAACGAGTGATTATTATTTCTAAGACATATATCACAAAAAGAGGAGGCCGATTGATATTCACCTAACCATAGGGCAATTTCCGCTGCCAGCGTCGAAGCTGCAGCCTGGGATACACGGCCATATCTTTCTTTAGCAGGAAGATTCGTACCATTCCATGAATAGTTCAGGGGGAGAAGTCCCATTGCTGTTAAAACGTCATTATACAACATTGTCCATAACTCATGTTTGTCTTCAGGAAATTTATACAAGCCCTTTATCTGGTCTGAGGTTAGATTCATGGTTGCTTCTGAAATAGTATCTCCTACTGAATTTATGTATCTTATTTCTTCTGCATAATCTGTAGTAATTACCGGGAATTTATCAAATGTACGTATCAGATAATAATAACAAATAGTACGTAACAAAAGCGCTTCCCCATAAAAAGCTCCGGCATCTCTGTCTGCAATGGTTTCATCAAGCTTCATTACATCATAAACTTTCTCCATTTGCCTGTTTGCTCTTGCAATGGTTTTATAAATACCCGCATAGTTGGTATATGGATTTTCGGGATTTATATTATTGATTACAAATTCATTGATATAGGGGTCAGGGATCTCTTGTCCGGTAGTGACCATATCAGCACGTGCATCACCCCAAAGTAGGAATTTATGAACTTCTTGTGATAACGGTTCGTACATACCGATTGCACTTGCATTTAAATCATTCCTGTTCTTATGAAAATCGGATTCTCGCACAGCATGATCAATGGAGACATCAAAAAAGGAGCATGCTGACAGAATAAAGAGAATGACTGTTGATACAAAAATATATTTGACTGTATTTTTTTTCATTGTTTACTATTTTTAAATTATTAAAGCGACAACCTTACTCCAAAAATGAATGATTTGGGAGAGGGTGACGCCCCAAAATCAATTCCTCTAAACATGGGCTTGGTTGAACTTACAACTTCAGGATCAAAACCACTGTATCGTGTAAATGTTATTAAATTATCAGCCGTGAAAAACAAGTTTAATTCATGTATAAACTTGATATTATCAATATTGGGCACACGATAATTCAGCGTTACATTTTTGAGTTTCACATAGCCTCCGTCTTCAATCCACAGATTAGACATGGAATTATTACCGGAAGGATCTTCAAAAGCGGCTCGACTTACTTTTCCGTTACCTGGTTGAGTTGTTGAGATCCAGCGATCGAGTACATCTACCGATTGGTTCGAATAATCTTTCATGCTATGCATTTGTTGATTAAAACTGTTATAGATATCATTCCCGATGGAGTAGGTAAAAAGGGCACTAAGTGAGAACTGTCGTATCGTTAACAAGGTTCCAAAACTCCCAAACAGATCAGGTAACGGAGAACCTAAAACCTGACGATCATTGATATTAATTTTGTTATCAGCATTTACGTCTTCAAATATATAATCTCCAGGTTGATAACTACTCCCATCTTGTTTTGTTACATTTATCTCACTCTCCGATTGAAAAACTCCCAACACTTTGTGACCATAAAAGGAGCCAACACTCTCTCCTACTCTTGAGATAGTAGTGATGCCGCCCTCTGTTCTAATAACATCACCATATTCAAGCCTCTTCAGTTCATTATTTAGTGTAGAAACAGTTCCTGTAATCGACCAGTTCAGTCGTCTATTATTTATTAAATTCGCATCGAACATCAACTCGATCCCTTTTGAGACGACAGTTCCGTTGTTTTCGAACTGTACATCCTGTCCCAGTTCTATCGGCAGATTACGTTGCACAATTAAATCAGAGGTGTTCTTATAATAGTAGCTGCTCTGTATATTTAACCTATTGTTGAAGAGACTGAATTGAACTCCCACATCATAGGTGTCGGTAATTTCAGGCTTTATTGATGTATTCGCTATATTACCTAAAAAGAGTCCCCCATAACCAAAATAATTTGCAGCATAGTATAAATTGAGGTGGTGATATCCTCGTAAATCAGCATTCCCACTTCTACCCCAGCCTGCAAACAAGGATATCTGATTATTGGCTGAACGATTTAAGAAATCATACGCTGCCCCGGTACCCGGGTATATACCCCATCTCCCTTCATTTCCAAAATTGGATGATCCTTCGATATTTAAGCGTGCATCAAGTGTCAATCGTTCAAATAAATCTACCTTTCCTGAGAGGTAATAATTAAAAAGCCGCAAATTGTAATTGACCGTTTTAGTAGAATCCGCGGTGCCCTGATCCATTGTCTCGTAGTCATCGGAACCTGCATTAATTTTACGGGAAAATATCGCCTTTTCTTCCGTAGACTCCACTAAAAAACCGGTTGTAAGACTATAAGAGTTATCGGCCCCGATAATACCCTTTTTTTCAAGCCATGTATTCCAATTAATTAGTGATTCACTTGAAGTCCTTTTAGAGTTTTGTCGAATCCTATTCTCATCCTTCACAATACCAAACGAGGGACGATATTGTTTCTCCCTCATATTAAAATAGTTGAAGGCAAAAGAGGAGTTCAGACTAACCGAGGGTTGGAAATCCCATTTTACAGAAATCAAACCGTCAATTCTGTTTTCTTCGTTATCGTTTTTCAAATTATTTACAAGTGCATTTGGATTACTTTTGCCGAATTCATCAGAGTCAGCACTTAAGTTAGTTAATTCACCACCAGGTGAAAAGATATAAGGGCTCAAAAATGGAGCTTTGGAAGCTGCCACAAAGATGGGATGGATAGAATAATTATACCCTTCTTCCGCGTAGACAGAACGCACGTTCGAGTAAGATAAATTGTTTGAAATAGTAATTTTCTCTGAGAGCCTATAATCAATATTAAAACGCATACTCACTCGTTGAAGATCCATGTTTTCAACACTTTCACCCTTGTTTGTATAGCCTAGACTAAACATGTAATTAGCATCTCCATCTCCTCCTTTTAATTTCAAATGATAATCTTGAAAGCTGCCATTTCGTGTTATATTATCAATCCAGTTAGTAGAGTTATTATATTCACGTAGATCATTTGAGAAGACAGGATTGAAATTTGCCTCGTCTCTCCATCCATTCTCTAAAAAATAATTTCTTAAATAGTATTTAAACTCAGATGCATTCATGTTATCAACATTGTAATCCGATGTCAGCATCCCAAACCTAGCCGAAAAATCTATTTGGGTTCCCCCAAGCGTACCCCGATCTGTCTCGATATATATTGCTCCGTTACCTCCCCGTCCTCCCAAAGAGGATAAACCTTTTCCAGCACATAATACGCTAATTCTTTTTATATCGTTAGGATTGACAAAGTGAAATCTGGAGGGTTCATAATTGGATAAGAATGAAGGTATCGAACGGGAATAATTAACGGGCACACCGTCTACTAAAATAGTGGGCGATGCATTTAGATTCAATGTATTGATACCCCTTATCATAATCAAATAGGAATTCCCAATCTGTCCGTTTCCTTGTAAAAAAACCGACCCATTCCCTAAAAGCATTTCGCTAAACGTAACATCAGCGGTTTTCACAAAAGTTTGCTCCGGTAGAGATTCATCAGTAATTTCATGAGTTACTCTATCTACCGGTAGATCTTCTTGATGCGCGTTATCTTGTCCCATCATTAGAAAACTAACTGGGAGTAGAAAGATAGATACTAATAATTTTATGCTACAATTTCGTTTCATCGCGTCAATTTTCTAATTATTCGATAACTGGAATAAGCTCC
>JAQWBH010000294.1 GCA_028707405.1 Parabacteroides sp.
TGATTGTTGTGCCCAAAGTCCGATGGCTGGGAACAGACACAATGTTGACAAGATAATTTTTATTACTTTCATGGTACGTCTGTTTTTAAGTGATATATATATAATAATGTATAGCAACAAATGTAATATTGTTTTTTTGATAAAGCAAGATGCTTTGATATTTTCTTCTACCGACTTTCATCAGTCGCTCTATTCAATCATTTGATGCTTAGGATTGACTACATATGAATATGTGTAGAGTTCTATTTCTGTAAACTTCTCCATATATTTGACCACATAAGTGATTTTTGATGTGCACATCAGCTTGTTGAATACGATTCTGTGGAGGGTGAATTATGTATTATTTTTTGTTTTTTTTCTTTCGCCAGGGGCCTTTTGTGTGGCGTCTTTCTCTTTTTGGCGATAATTGATATAACAGATATTAAAATTTTAGACTAAAAATAGGATATATGATTGTCAATATGTATCCAATTAACAAATAAATCGCATGTTTACCTGTCAAATTGATTAAATGAAATATAAAATTGAACTTTATTGCTATAATTATTGTATACATTACTTTTATTTGTATTTTTGCAAGTGGGTTAACATGCATTTGGATTTTCACGCAAAGATTAATTTAGTGGAATGTATATTTAAAGCATATTTTAATTGAAAATGTGTGTATAGATGACAATCAAATGTGAATTTGAAATGAAAGAATTATAAAACTCTAATTATTAACATTAACAGATTGTGTGTATGAAACGAGTATTTTACTTGATGTTATGCTTGATTGCAAGCATAAATTTAGCGATGGCTCAGACTCACAAGATAACAGGTACTGTTATCTCCGGTGATGACAATGAGCCAATCATCGGGGCCGCGGTCGTTGTTAAAGGAACAACGAATGGAACTGTTACTAACATTGACGGTGCGTTTTCATTGAATGTACCAAACAATGCTAAAACGTTGGAAATTTCATATGTAGGTATGAAAAAGCAAGAGGTGGCCGTAAAGAATGGATTAAAGATTATCCTTGAATCTGATTCTCAAAATTTGAGTGAAGTCGTTGTAACGGCTATGGGTTTGACACGTGAAAAAAAATCACTAGGTTACGCAATTCAAGAGGTTAAATCAGAGGAATTGACTAAAGCTGGTGCATTAAGTGTTACGGGGTCTTTGGCTGGGAAAGTTGCAGGTGTACAAATTAATACATTTGGAGGTTCAGTTGGTGCTTCTTCTCGTATTTCTTTACGTGGAAATACATCTTTGTCAAATGATCAACAACCTTTAATTGTTGTTGATGGTGTGCCTATTGCTAATGATACGCAGCGTTCAGGTGATAATACCTACAACGGCGTTGACTACGGCTCGGGTTTGAATGATATTAACCCTGAAGATATTGAGTCTATGACTGTATTAAAGGGTGGTTCTGCGGCTCTTTATGGTATGCGTGCCGGTAATGGTGTTATTTTGATTACAACCAAGAATGGTCGAAAGACCAATGGCGTAACAATTTCCTATGATGGAGATATTACAATTGACCGTGTTTCTACATTACCTAAATTGCAGAATAAATATGGACAAGGTTATACCGGAAGTGAATATTATTATAATTTGAATGGAGGAGGTTTGACTTATCAAGAATATGCTCAGAAATATGGATTTTCTTATGCTGATGGACAAGGAGGGGGAGTTAATGATGGTGTAGATGAATCTTGGGGTCCTCGTTTGGATATAGGATTGCAATTACCTCAATTCGATAGTCCTGTTGTAAATGGGACTCGCCAGTCTACTCCATGGATTTCACAGAAGAATAATATTAATCAGTTCTTTCAGACAGGTTATTCTATGAATCATATGGTTTCTGTTTTATCAAAGAGCGATAAGGCGAGTACACGTGTTTCCCTGTCATATAGGGATCAAAAGGGCACTATTCCTAATACGGATCAGCGTCGTTATTCAGGACAGTTTAATACAGATGTTGTATTGAATAGATATGTTGATTTCAATATGAGTGCTAATTATACACGTACCGAGAGTAATAACTTGCCAAATCAAGGTTATAGTGGATCAAACCCTATTAACAGTTTATTTTTGTGGAATGCACGTCAAATGAATATGAAATCATTAAAGGCAAATTGGGATGAAAGAGATGAACAAGGTAATTATACATTCTATAATTGGAATAGTAATTATCATATGAATCCATATTTTGATGTTAATGAGAATACGAATAGTCTTCAGCGTGATCGTGTATTTGCAAAGAGTTCTCTTTTTTATAAGCCTTTTGATTTTCTGAAGATAGAAGGTCGTATGGGCTTTGATTTTTATAATGCTCGTACTTTTGAGCGTGTTTATTTTGATCATGATTATCCTAATGGAAGATTCTCTCAGAGTACAACCAAGAATACAGAGTTGAATCTTGATCTTTTGGCTACATTTAATAAGACATTTGGTGATTTTAATGTTTCAGCTGTTGCGGGTGGTAACTATCGTGATTTGAATTGGGCTTATGACAATATGGGTGCTTCTGCATTAATTATGCCTGGAGTCTATACTATGTCAAATAAATCAGGTGATGCTATAGCAACAATGGATCATAGTCACATCCGTTCTAATTCAGTATATGCATCTGGCTCTATTGGATGGAAGAGTCAATTATTTTTAGATGCGAGTGCTCGTAATGATTGGAGCTCTACAA
The DNA here is from genome assembly GCA_028707405.1 of Parabacteroides sp. Lineage (GTDB taxonomy): Bacteria > Bacteroidota > Bacteroidia > Bacteroidales > Tannerellaceae > Parabacteroides. The sequence continues at coordinate 2,687 of JAQWBH010000294.1, forward strand.
TTCATAATTCATTTTTTTATCCTTCATTTAGTTTAAGTTGGATTCCAACAGAGTCATTCCAATCATTAAAGGGCAGTGTTCTTTCATTCTTGAAATTCCGTGGTGGCTGGGCAGAAGTTGGTTCTGCTACGAGTGCTTATCGTAATAGAAGCTATTATTATGCACAGTCAAGTACATTTAATGGTGTTGGTTTAACGTATAAGAGTTTTCAATATCCTAATTATAATTTGAAACCAGAGAAGACGAGAACTTGGGAAGTGGGTACAGAGATTGGTTTATTCGATAATCGACTCCATTTTGACGGAGCTTATTACTTTAAAACAACTAAGGATCAGATATTGAGTGTTACCACTTCAAATACGGTCGGTTTTGGCTCAATGTTAATTAATGCTGGGGAGATTCAAGGTAAAGGTATTGAATTACAGTTGAAAGGAGATATTCTTCGTAATCCAAAGGGTTTTAGCTGGTCAGCTACTTGGAATTTTTCTAAGGATTGGAGTAAAGTTAAAAGCTTATATCCTGAGTTAAATATTAAAACATATGGTATAGGCTGGACATGGGGTATTGCTACTCAAGCTCGTGAAGGTGAAAAATGGGGAGACTTGGTTAGTGATGGATATTATCGTTTGGGTGAAGATGATGGCGTAAAGAAAGGTGATCCTAATTATGGTAAGATACTGGTTTCTGACGGAGGTTTAATACAATCTAAATCTGCGCAGGTTATAGGTAATGTTACACCTGATTTCCTTACAGGGTTGCGTAACGATTTTACATATAAGAATTTTACTGCGGGATTCTTCTTAGATATGCGTATTGGTGGCGATATCTGGTCTCAGTCTATGAGTCATGGTTATGCAGCTGGGACGGCTAAGATAACGGCTGAAGGTGATGTGCGTGAACATGCGATTGTAGCGGGTGTTGATGTATTGCCAAACCTTGAGTTTGTGAAGCAAAATGCAGATGGTAGTTATTCAAAAAATGATATACAGACGGATGCACAAACTTGGTATGAAAGTGGAGGTGTTGCTGAAATGTATATTTTCAAGGGTTCATTTTTGAAATTGCGTGAAGCATATATTTCTTATGAAGTCCCGAAAGCGTGGTTAGTGAAGACAAAATATATTTCTAGAGCGAATTTGTCTTTGATCGGATCTAATTTGGCTCTTCTTTGGGTTGATAAGTCGAATACGATGCGTTTGGATCCTGAAGCAGGTGGCGTATCCAGTGATAGTCGTGGTGTAGGTTTCGAACAAGCAGGTGTTCCTCAATCACGTAGCTTAGGTTTTAAGGTAAGTCTCACATTTTAATTGAAAGGAAAAATTTATGAAGAATATATTTAAATACTCAGCAATCGCTTTTATGTCTGCATCTTTATTTGCATGTACTGGCGATTTTGATAAAATAAATACGGATCCGGATGCATTTGACTCAGCTCCTTATACAAATATGCTGGGTTATATGGAAGAATATGCTGCTAATCAATTTGGAGGTGATATGGATGGTTACGGTACATGGGCTGGTTACATTGTTAAGATTCAATATTTGGATAAAATGAGTGGCATTATTCCTACTAATAATACTTACGGTAATCGTTGGTATTACTGCTATTATGCTAATACACAACTTCAAGATGTTTTAGATAGGACGGAAGCAGAGGCTGATTCTTATAAAAATATCCGTTGGGTGTGCAAGATATGGAAGAATTATTGTTGGGCATATCTGACAGATGGTTGGCGCGATGTTCCATATACGGAAGCGATGAAAGGTGGAGAGGGCGTTCTGCATCCTAAATATGATAAACAGGAGGATATTTATCCTGCTATTTTGAGTGCTTTAAAAACTGTAGCTGATGAAATGTCAACAGGATTTGGTTCAGATAAATTGGGCGAAGGTGATTTTATTTATAAAGGAAGTATGGTTAAGTGGCAGAAATTCTGTAATTCTCTTCGCTTACGTTTAGCCATGCGTATTTCTGGTGTTTCTTCGGCTTTGGCAAAGAGTACAGTGGAAGAAATTTTTCAAAATCCCTCAAAATATCCGGTTATGGAATCTACTGATGATCAATGTTATTTTTGGTGGCAAGGCTCTGGTGATTATCGTGAAAGATGGTATGATAATATGTATGGCGGTCGTGATGATCATGGTATGTCAGATATTTTTATTAATCATATGAAAAATACAAAAGATCCACGTATTGCTTCGATAGCTCATTATGCTGGTCATTATAGTTTGGCAAGTAACTCTTATGTTGTTTATGCTAATGAATATACTGGTTTTCAAAATGGCCCATCCAAACAACCTGCTAATTTATATTCCATCTCTCGTATTGGAGCAATGTATCGTGATGATGCAAAAGGGTTTACTCCATTTATGAAAGCTAGTGAAGTTTATTATATTAAGGCTGAAGCTGCTATGCTGGGTTATAGTGTAGGGTCAACGGCTAAAGAGGCCTATGAAATGGCTGTTCGTCTTTCAATGAAAGAAAATAATGTTTCTGATGCGGATGCAGATACATACTTAACTGGTGCAGGTAAATGGGATGGAACAAAAGATCGTATATATTGGGACGAATGGGTCGCTTTGTTTAAGAATAATTTTGAAGCGTGGTGTTTATATCGTAGAACAGGCTTCCCAACAACAAACTATATTTCTTTAACTTCTGTTTGGGGTGATGCCCATAATACTCAACCTTTCCGTTTGCCTTATCCAAATAATGAATATTTGTATAATGCAGATAATGTGAAAGCTGCTGCTGTAAATTCTGTTAATTATTGTTGGGGTCAGCAAATGTGGTGGGATACACGTACAGGAGTTAAGTAAAGATTGATATTATGATATCAACAAGTTATAATAAAGGTTCGATTTTTAAGTATATTTAGACACACATTCAAAACCTCTTTTTCGGTGGAACTGCTTGTGAAAGTGGTTCCACTTTTATGTTTATTAGAAACTAATGTAATTGAATTCTTGATTTCCGGTAAAAGATATATTACTTTTGTCAAAGGATTTTCAATTGTCAACTTAAAAAATAAATGTATGAAGTCACTCAATCTGATCAAAAATGATCCATGGTTGGAGCCGTATAGAGAAGCTATTGAGAGTCGCTGTCAATACGCAATAGATAAAGAGGAGAGTCTAACGGACAACGGAAAGCAATCTCTGTCGGATATGGCTTCAGGCTATCTTTATTTTGGGCTGCATAAAATGGACGATGGATGGATATTTCGAGAATGGGCACCGAATGCTGTCGATATTTATCTGATTGGTACATTTAATAGCTGGAGGAAATACGAACAGTACCGTCTGAAGTCTTTGAAAAATGGCGTTTGGGAAATCAAGCTGGCAGAAGAAATGCTGCATCACGGTGATTTGTTTAAATTGTTCATAGAGTGGAATG
>JAQWBH010000295.1 GCA_028707405.1 Parabacteroides sp.
TCCTTACACCAAATGAAAAATTTAAACAAATTATAAACCAGTATTCAGTTGCATTTGCAGGTTGAATTCAGCTCTACAGATCATTCCAAAAGGAACAATTTGTTAAATCCCCAACGTTATCGACTGAACCAGTTTCTTTTGAAAAAATGTAATTTACTCATGAAAAAATAACCCACATAAAGACTTACTTATGAGGGTTTTTACGTTCACGCATCTGCTTCTTGATATCTTTGATCTTACAAGTATTTACATCCTGGCACAAATCACAATCCTCACAGCCATTTTCTGCGTTTTTGCAGCCATTTCCCATACGTGTAATTCTACGATAAATGAAGGATCCCACATATATAGCAGCAACTGCAACAATAATTAAGACAATGATCGTTTGCATATTTCACTTATTTCTATAAGATTAAGCTACCAACTTGAAAAACGCATGTTGAAACTATCCACGCTAGCACAATGGTATAGCCCACAACGAAAGCGGACCATTTCCAGCGATTTGTTTCCCCGTGAATGGCCACCACACCGGGAAGGCATGGCATATAAAGCAAGACAAAAATCATGAAACTGAAAGCACGAAGCGGCGTCAGATTCTTACGAAGCACTTGTTGAAGATGAGTATCCGACGAAACTGCATGATCTTTTTCACCGACAACAGCCTCTGCATCTTCCCCGCTATAAAGCACAGCCACCGTACTAGCTACAATTTCTTTGGCCGCAGCACCGGCAATGATGCTTACATCTTGTTTCCAATCAAATCCACAGGGAGCTAAAACAGGTTCAATTGTCTTTCCAATTTTACCTAAATAGGAGTTTTCCTGTTGTTCTGCAATCGTTTGATAAGCATTATGATTAGGATAATAACTTAGGAACCAGACCAAAATAGAAGCTCCCAAAATGATGGTCCCCATCTTTTTTAAATACTGTTCCCCTTTACTCCACGTATGACGCAAAACGGCATGCGCCGTCGGTATACGATAAGGAGGAAGCTCCATCACAAAGGGACTGCTCTTACCTTTCACTACAAATTTACTAAATATTCTAGCCATAAGTACAGCCAACAAGATACCTATTATATATAGGCTAAAAAGGACTAAAGCTGAATGTTTTGGGAAAAATACTCCGGTAAGAATCATAAAAATGGGAAGTCTCGCACTGCAAGACATCAGCGGAATAATCAGGATGGTAATCAGGCGGCTCTTACGATCCTCAATGGTCCTAGTGGCCATAATGGCAGGAATATTACAGCCAAAACCCATAACCATCGGAATAAAAGACTTACCGTGTAAACCCATTTTATGCATAATCCGGTCCATTATAAATGCGGCACGCGCCATATAGCCGGAATCCTCCATAAATGAAATAAACAAATATAGAATCAATATATTTGGCAAGAACGCTATCACGGCGCCAACGCCTCCAATAATACCGTTTACAATTAAATCTTTCAAAGGTCCATTCGCCATAGCCCCGGAAATAAGACTTCCCAATTGATCAACGAACCAATTGATAGCATCCATAGGATACTGGCCCACTTTGAATGTGCAGTAAAACGTCAAATACATGAAGAAAAAGAAAATAGGGAAGCCCCAAAATTTATGGGTAACCACATAATCAACATATTTGGTGACCATAGATGTATCGTGATGTAAGCCTTCTCTATAAACTTCTTTAAGAGCACCTTGGACAAAACCGTATTTTGCATTCGTGACAGACGATTCGCTCGATTCATGTGTTTCTTGTTGGATTTTTTTCTTACAATCTGCAGCTAAATCCAAGATAGAAACGTCAGGCGCTGTTTTAGACTTCACAAAGTCCGATAAATCTCGGTCCTCCTCCAAGAGTTTTATGGCGATGAAACGCGGTTTGAAACGATCGCCAAGTTCAGGATGTCGTGTAATTTCTTCCGTCAATTGAGAAATAAAACCTTCTATAAAAGTACCATGATTAACGATGGCAGGATGTAAGAGATCCCCTCGTCGACTGCGTTCATAAACATCAACTATCGTATGAAAAAGTTCGGATATGCCACGCCCAGTACGTCCAACAGTAGGTACTAAAGGAATATTAAACAACGTGCTGAGTTGTTCTCGGTCCAACTCATCACCACTAAGTTCAAATTCGTCATACATGTTCAGTGCCATTACCATTGGAACATCCATATCAAGAATCTGTGTAGTTAGAAATAAATTACGCTCCAAATTGGTTGTATCTACGACATTCAAAACGACATCAGGACGCTGATCTATTATATAACTACGCACATAAAGTTCTTCTGGCGAATAAGCTGAAAGCGAATAAGTTCCAGGCAAATCATAGAGATGAAACGTATATCCATCCAAGTGAAAAATTCCTTCTTTTGCATCTACAGTAACTCCGCTATAATTGCCCACACGTTCATGCGCACGAGCAGCAACATTAAAAATGCTCGTTTTCCCACAATTTGGATTTCCCACAAGAGCTACGCGAATGTCGCGACCTTGTAAATGACCATTTTCAGCAGGAACAGCTTCAGAAAGCTCTTTGCGCCAACCTCGTAGGCTCTCGGTATCCGGCATATCCACCACTTCATTCACTTCAATTTCTTCTGCTTCAGAACGGCGCAGAGAAACATCATAATCCATGATCTTATATTTTACAGGATCCTTCAGAGGGGCATTCAAAATAACTTCCACCGTTTTTCCTTTGATAAATCCCATCTCTTCAAGCCGACGCCGAAAAAGAGGCTCTCCTCCTACTTTTACGATAACACCTTGTTGACCCGTTTTGAGTTCTGACAATTTCATTCCTACTGCATTTTGACGCAAAATTACACAAAAAGGTTATATCGAAGCTTGAATCAGACAGCAGAGATTCCTCTCAGACCAATAAATACTTACTTTTAGCTATTTATGACAGAGAGCAATACTCATATTTTACGATCAATTCAGGATCCAGAACTAAACCTCAATGAGTTTATTAGCAATAGCATAAATTGTCAAGCCACTCAATGAATGAATTTGCAGTTTTTGGCAAATATTTCGACGATGAGTCATCACAGTATAGACAGAAAGGCAAAGTTTGTCTGCTACCTCTTTATTTGAAAGTCCCTTGGCTAAACAAGCCAATATTTCTTTTTCTCTGGTACTCAAAACATCTGGAGACTCCACGCTCGATTTTGTTTGTGTCGTTTTCTGATAATTTATGATCAAAGATAATATTTTCTCAGCAGAATCGAAAATCGTAATACAGTCATAATATCCATTACAAAAACGTAATTGTTTGAGCTCACTTAAAATAGCAATGCAGGGAATACTGGCATAATCTCGTCTAAATTCAGAGAGATCAAAACCTCCATCAAAATCTGGTGATATAAATAAGAAATTAAAATTCCTCGCGCCCAGTAAACTTCTCAGCGACTGTTTTGTGGAAATAGACACAGGATGAACATGCACCGTCGTAAGATGTTCCAATTGCGATACAAGACCATCACGAACAATAGGTAAGTTCTCGGCCACAAGAATATGGATTGTTTCCTTATCCGTTTGCATTTCTCAATTTTTCTTCCAAATTATAAACAGCTGGAACAAAAATATAGTCTTCTGCCTTGCAATGCGCATCCAACTCATCCTCACACCCATAAATCTGATAAAGTACAGCATTCAATTCGTTGCGGCTAGTAACTTTTGGACTATATTTCACTAAAATCCGTTTCAATTCCCTAAGTTTGCTATCCATGGAGTGATGGTGTTTCGAAAATGTACTGATTTCAAAATCAGTAGCAATATGTCCATCCAACAACTGCTCAACATAAGGAAAGAGATTCTCGTCTTCATACTTCATATGCTTATTCAATTCCGCAGAATAATTATCAAATTCTCTCATAATAAGCATATTGATAGGATTCTCGGGCTTTCCACTCAAGACTATACGGAGATCTCTGCGCAAACGAGGAAAAACATAATCCAGAAAATACACGTGCGACTGTCTTAAATAGTCAATTAAAGCCGCAACCGAAAGATTATTTAAATCCTCCGCAACCTGAGTATAACCTGAATGCATGAAATTAATGATAGCCAAAAAAGTTATCGTATCAACACCATACAAACGGCAAACTTCATCTACTGTTTTGTCCCCAAAACCAAGGGACATCCCAAAACGACTGATAACCTGTAGAAGCCGGTAATTGTCTTCGATAAGGTCAGCCAGGCGATCATTTGCCTGATAATCATCTGTCATTATTTTTCTTCGGTAAAAGTATTAAAAATTAAGCATATAGATAAAAAGAGAATCCCATTCGAAACTTTCAAATATGCTGACGATCTGGAACAAAAGTATAAAAAAAATCTTACACCAAACTTCTGAAATGTATATTTCATATTCAGAATATCAAAAGTTCATTACATTTTGGTATGATAGCCTCTCCTTTTATCACTAAAAAACAGTAGCTCTTCATTCTAAAACGCTGCTGCACATATAATCTTCATTATAATATTTCTGAAAATTACGAAGTAAACTCTACACAGCAATACCTATTATATTAAGAACTTTTCTAAAAGACAAATTCACAACCTCTCTTTAACAAAAAGCTTCTAAAGCTACACATTCCATTAAAAAGTAAGCTCAATAAAATTATTAAATCATTCATTCAGAAAAGGCACATTGGAAAATGCCTGCCACAGATTATCATCAGGCAATGGGGCTTTAACATCGACCTCAATGTGTGAAACGGGATGTTCAAATCGCACATGCCACGCCAATAATGAAATACTGGCATCCGAATTACTTCGCGGTGCACCGTATTTCAGATCGCCCTTAATTGGACAACCAATAGAAGCCAATTGACAACGAATCTGGTGATGTCGACCAGTGAGTAAACGCACAGCCACTAGGTAATAACGTTCAGAACTTCCAACAAGACGATATTTTAAACGAGCCTCTTTACTCTCTGGAACTTGATGATCATAGACATACGATTTATTCTGTCTTTCGTTTCTTACAAGCCAGGAAATAAGTTCATCTTCCTCTTTAGGAGGACGCTGAGTAAGAATAGCCAAATAAGTTTTTTCAACTCCTCCGACACGAAAAAGCTCATCCATTCGTGATAACCCTTTGCTAGTACGAGCAAAAATAACGAGTCCAGCAACAGGCCTATCTAATCTATGAGTCACTCCTAGAAAAACTTCGCCTGGTTTGGCAAAAACGTTCTTAATATACGCTTTCACATCCTCAGAAAGAGGACGATCACCAGTTTTGTCGCCTTGCACAATCTCGCCAGCGCGTTTACAAACTATAATCAGATGATTATCTTGGTATATTACTTTCACAAAATAAAAAATATTATCCACAAATTACGGCATTCGGTCGTATTCATCTCTTATACATTAGCATTAACCCAATTACTAAGAGAAGTTTACTCAAACAAATGAAATCCGTAATTTGTGGACAAGTAAACAACTACTGTTTAACTTTACATATTCATGCCACCATCAACCTGAACAACCTGTCCGGTTACATAGGAGGCCATATCAGAGGCCAAGAACACAGCCACATTCGCAATGTCTTCAATCTGACCGCCACGACGCAACGGAATCTTGTTGACCCACTCTTTACGAATTTCATCAGGAAGCGCTGCTGTCATAGCTGTTTCGATAAAACCAGGAGCAATTGCATTCGCACGAATGCCTCTGCTACCCATCTCTTGCGCAATACTTTTTGCCAAAGCAATCAGTCCTGCCTTTGAGGCCGCATAATTACATTGTCCAGCATTTCCATGAACACCAACCACACTAGCCATATTGATAATGCTTCCCTTACGAGCACGCATCATAATCGGTGTACAGGCATGAATGAAATTGAAGGCAGATTTCAGGTTAACAGCAATCACTGCATCCCACTGCTGCTCAGTCATACGCAACATCAGGCCATCTTTCGTAATTCCAGCATTATTTACAAGTATATCAATAGAGCCAAAATCTTCTTTCACCTTATTAACAACTTCTTCCGTTTGTGCAAAATTTGCAGCATTGCTTGCATAACCTATGCACTTCACACCTTTATTAGCAATCTCTGCTTCTGTGG
>JAQWBH010000296.1 GCA_028707405.1 Parabacteroides sp.
GATGTACATTATAACCATTCTGCGTTTTCGTAATCCGCCCTACACAAAGACAAACGACATTGTTTTGTTTTCGTGCTTTTGCGTAGTAATCTTTTAAAATGTTAAAATTAGGGTAATCAACTTCGTTATTAACCCTAAAATACTCACTAAAATACACTTTCACCTGATAATTCTTGTTTTTTTTGTAATTAATATAACCATGAGTTTCATTAATTTGAATATTACTTACTTCTCCATGCACAATACGAACATATCCGATATCGGAATCGTCCAAAGCATCAACACTTCGTTCGAGGATATACCCTTGTTTTCCACCTTGAGAATCTTCGCCTTGATTAAAAAGAACGATCCCAGATTTTGGAATATCCAAGTTTTTAACCCCGCCAAGTTCATGTTTGACACTTTTCCCATTGCTCTTTTTGGGATTTTGCAGTTTCCCAAATGCGATTTTTTCAAACAATGTTTTTAATCTCTGATTTATGTGTTCATTGGAAAGGTTAAAGAATACTTCTCCATTTTTCTTTGTAGCCTTCCCTGCATTTTGTTCATAAATAACTTCATTTGGACAACCTTGAATATGAACACTCCTCGGCCAAGTTTTAAATACTTTTAAGCCTGACTTTTTTCTTTCGATAAGACACAGTTTCGCGTTACATCCAGCTTCCGTACAATACAAATGTCCACGATATTTCGATATATAATCTTTATGATTAATATCTGTAGCCAAAACCTCTATTTTAAATTCTTCAGTTTTGTAAATTGCACTTACAATTTTCATTGAAATATCCTTTCCTTCTGCATGTCACATAACGTCCCGTGAATTCCCGAAGTCTGGCTACTCCTTGAATATTTTCTCAGATTTTGGGAACTCACTGTTAGACGATGGACCATGCCCCCAAATTCAGAGCCGACTATGGATGGGCGGCCCTTGGACGCTGCAAAGATGTACTGTATTAACAGCAACAATAGTCATGGGCCAAAAAATAGAGTACCCAATGTCCAATACAAGAATGGCAATACTAACAATATTGTATTACTTGCCAGACTAATTTTTGTAAGATTATCAGGAAATTTCTTATATGATATAATGCCTAAACACAATCCTAATAAACCTATAATAGGTGCAATCATTAATGGCATACCTTCTAGTTTTTGATATGGCGTTATACTAAAAAACCAATTTAATATGAGTAAATAAGTTATTAAAGAAGTACTTAACGATATGATTCCCAACAGATTTACTTTATTCTTTCGTGATGATATCTGTGCCATTGATAAACTCCTCTCTATTTGGTTACTGAATCGAATAGATGACTATTATTTGTTCCACAATAATTTATTCCAAATTCCACGCATGGTTGCGCGGCAATCGCATGGTCTTTTGTCTAACGTTCCGCACTCACGACACCCCACCTTAAACCGGACCCGCAGAGACCGTGCCCTCTTGGCGGTGCTTAAAGGGGTGTGGTTGTCCAAACCTAATGAAAAATCAGACAACCCAGGCACGAACTTTGCTGACCGTGCCGTCAGCGTGAGTGCTTTGTTAGGTGAAGTCAGAACGTCAATGCTAATTAATTTTGGCATGTTGCTTAAAAATTCCAATTAATGGAACCAAACATCTTTAACGATGTTCCACTAAAAAGTATTCCCGCTATTAGCAAAAGTCTAAAGGCTTGCCAATATGTAATTTCTTTGAGATTGAATACTTGTGGAATAGTAATATTCCACAGCCACCGAAAAACCCAGGCGGTAAAGAAAAATATTAAAACACCCAAGAGAATACAATTTATGATAGTAAGTGTAGCCAACTTCAATCACGTCCTTTCTTATTTTTCATTATTCCTGCACTTTATTCCAATTGATGACCATGCAAATCAATGTCAGCATAGCATTCAACAGTAGCAAAGCGATCCATAATAGTTTGCGTTTAAAGATAGCATTATCCACAAAATATAAAACAACAACTGCCGTCAAAAGATAAAATGTCAAGCTGAAAGCATCCAGGATTTGTTTTTTGTCATATAATGTTTTTTATAAAATTCCAACACGCCATTTACTCCCTTAACCCCAGTAATTAAACCAATCAAAATATTGTTTTTTCTAATACCAATTTGTCAAGAAGCTGATTTCACCTAACTTGTTTATCCCCGTACCCTAGTTCGGGAATACCACTAAATATATTAAATTTACTGAATCAAAGTTCGGGGATAACCTCTTTAATAGTTCCTTCTTTCATAAACCCTATCTTCTTCATAACTAAAAAATATCATCTAAAGGACTTCGTATCTTTCTTATACTATTTTTTGATACGTGAGTATATATCTCAGTAGTTTTTGAACTACTATGTCCTAATAATTCTTGTATATATCTTATATCCGTTCCGCTTTCTAATAAATGTGTTGCGAAGGAATGTCTTAATGTATGAACGGATACATCTTTCCTTATCTTTGCTTTATCACAAGCAGCCTTAAATATCTTTTGCACTGATCGTTCAGTTATGAAACTACCCTTTTTACCACCCGGGAACAGCCAATCCTCAGGTTCTTCAATTCCCTTATATTTTTTTACTATATCTAATGCTACTTGGGATAGCAAAGTATATCTATCTTTTCTGCCTTTTGCTTGTACCACATGAACCAACATTCTATCTTCATCTATGTCATTAACTTTAAGTCTTACTACCTCTCCGACTCTTAGCCCTGAAGAATATATTAGATAAAGTATAGCTTTATGTTTGATATTCTGTACATTGCTTAATATTCTTCCTACTTCTTCTTTACTTAATATCTCTGGTAATTTGTTTTCTTTTTTCGGTCTAGGAAAATTATATACTATATCATTTCTCTTCAATACTTCTTTGAAATACAGTTTAATAGCGCTTAAAACTTGATTAGCGTAAGAATGAGAACTTTCCTGTTCTTCTAAAAGGAAAAGCATGTAATTTTTAATATCGTCATTAGTTATTTCTTCTGGGGTTTTGTAAACATAATTTAAAAATCTTTTAACATTATTCCTATAGGATTTAATAGTCTTTCCGCTATATCCTTTAAGCTTCAAGTATTCATCTATTTCTTTTTCCATATTATTAGAAGTAATAGTTCTATTAGGAACATTAATTGATTTATCGAATTTAATACTTTTAAAGTCAAAAGCCTCTATTATTTTTTCAATATTTTCATTAGTGTATGGATGGATATTCCGGTGCGGCGGAGCCACCAGTCCGGTGCGACGAGAGCCACTATTCCGGACTGGGGGAGCCACCCTTTTAGTTAAGAGCTCTGCATTTGATCGAGGCCATAAACTTCTCTCATAGAGAGGTCTTTTGCAGGATCGATACTTTCAATGTTGATTTTGTAGGCATCATAGACGATACGGTCCATGATGGCGTCGGCCAATGGGTTATCGTCGCCACCCAATCGCTCATACCATCCTTCTTCACGAAATTGGGAACAAAAGAGGGTGGAAGATTTCTTCCGACGCTTATGAATCAGTTCAAATAGATTCCTTGATTCTGACTCTGTCAATTTTAATAATAGCCACTCATCAATGATAAGGAGCAATGGCTTTGTGTACTTGCTGAGCACCTTTGCAAATGTGCCTTCTATACGGGCCGCTTCTAAATCAAGTAACAAATCCGGAAGCCTTGTGTATTTGACAGTGTAGTACTGCTTGCATGCTTCCAATCCAAAGGCACAAGCCATATAGGTTTTACCACTCCCGGTAGCCCCGCTAATGAAGATGTTGCGATATTCTGTGATGTATTCACAAGTCGCCAATCGGTTGATCAATGACTTGTTCAGTTTCCTGCCGGAAGTATAGTCGATGCCGGCAATACAAGCATCGGATTGCTCCAGTTCTGCATTGCGGATGAGTCGCTTTAAGCGATTGTTCTTTCTGCTGGTATACTCGACATCCACAAGCATACCAAAGCGATCATCGAAGGAGACTTCCTTCATCGATTTATCATCCTGTTGGATACGGAATGCATCGGCCATAGCGGTCAGACGCATTTCAATCAGTTTGTTCGTTGTACTTTGATTAACCATGACGCTTCCCTCCATAGTATCTGGCACCACGCGTAATACCGTATTGATTGGCTTTCTTCTCCTGTCCGGATTCTTTTGTAGAATCGGCCTTGGATGTGTCGCCAAGCGTGAGCAAAAGATTTTTGATACTTTTGTAGCTGGGTGATTTCGAGTAGGAAAGAGCTTTACTACAAGCTTCTTCCAAGCGCTTCGCTGAATACTTCTCAGTTAGTTTCAGCAGTCCCATACAGCTTCTGTATGATTGCTGTTCCACCCTGCCAGAGGTTAATATGCCATGTACAACTTCATATGTGTTCGTGCCAATTTGCTCTGCCCACCTACGGAACCGATCGCCGTTCCATTCCAGATATTTCTGATGATCCGGCGGCATATGTTCTACGACTGTGGAATACTGTCCCGGACGCCCATACAGGCGTCTGTGAGAGGCAATTCGATTGTGTTCGAAAAAGATTTCAAGCGTTGTTTCTGTGATACGCACATCTACCTTCCGTCTGATATAATGGTAAGGCACAGAGTAGTGCATTTTTTCTACTGCTATGTGATAATTAAACTGAACGGTGGCCTGTTTCCAGTCTGCCAGTTCATAGCGGGTAGCAGGCAAAGGTGCCAGCAATGGCTTTTCTTCCCCAAGAAATATACAGAGTCTGCTACCCTCCCTCTTTTGAAAGAGGTTTGCATTGAACGTTTCCAATTTCACTCGGATTTCTGCATTCAGTTCAGCAAGTGAAAAGAATTGTTCGTTGCGCAGTGCAGCGGTTATCCATGTGGATATATTACCGACAGACCCTTCTACATTTGCTTTATCCTTGGGTTTTCGGATCCTTGCGGGGATTATGGCAGTTCCATAATGCTCTGCCATTTCATGATAAATGGCGTTCAGCTCTTGAGTATACCAGGTGCTTTTTCGATGGTTTACTGCCGTTGTGCAATTATCTGGTACAAGAATCCTTGCAACGCCATCAAAGTACTCATACATATGAACATGCGCTGCAATCCAAGCTTTCTGCTGTTCATTGATGAAGGCTTCCACGTAGGCATACTGACTGTACGTCATAACTCCTACAAACAACCATGCCTTCGTGACTTCACCGGTATCTGGATCGATGATCTGTGCTGGATCTCCGGCCCAATCCACTTCCACCTGTTCGCCTGGTTTACGTGGAATATGCATAGTGGCTCTTCGTTTCTGCTCATCCTGTTGGATGTAGTAGCAGAACTGCGAATACATGAGAGGCTCTTCGCCATTCATATGGCAGTCCTCACAGTATTCAGTCCATAGGAGCTTTTTGTTCACGCCATTGCGTAAAAGCTCCTTGCGGATGTAAGCATAGTCAGGCATACGTTTATTCGTGGCTGACTTGTCCTTAGGAAACAAGGCTTCATTAAGAGTAGCTTCGGTAATACTTTCATCAAGCGGCCACGTGATTCCTAACTCGGCTGCTCTGGCAAGCACCTTTGCCACTGTGTTACGGGACACGCTGCAGCTTAAAGCAATGTTCCGTTCACTGAAATCCAGACTTTTGAGCCTGATGATTTCTCTGTTCTTGGTCATTTACTGACCTCCTTAACCTGTATTTACACCCTAAAGTGTATAGATACAGTATAAAGGAAAAGGTGCTATGTAGTTTCTATAAACCGGTGTCTTGGTTCTCACCGCCGGAATGATGGTTTCCTGCCGCCGGAATACTGGCTCTTATCCGCCGGAATGATGGCTCTCAAATACCGGACCGATGGCTCAAACTGGACCGGAATACTCATGTATGGAATAGTCCAATATCTCTTTTCTAGTTCCCACCTTCTGCCATTAATTGTTTTAATATTTCTTATTTTCTCTTCATCATAATTAAACTTAATATAAAGTTTATCCTTATTTAATACTCCAACCCAAATATTCTTACCCACAAGCTTTCATCCCTTAAATATTTACTACCGTACTCCATTCTACCATAATATTCTATATTATGACAAAATAAAAGCATATTTTGAATAAATAAGGATTTTA
>JAQWBH010000035.1 GCA_028707405.1 Parabacteroides sp.
TTTGAATTGACGGAGAACAAAGATACATTTGAAACATGGGTACGCCTTGAAACAGGACGTTTCCTTTGCCGGATTACGGTTCCATATTCGTTTACAAGTACAGATCCACAATACCAGCCTAAGCCATAAAAAATTAGAGTTATTGAAGATAGAGTGTAAAAATGAAGATGTAGAAGAAGTGAAATTGTAGCAGCGTTTATCTTTATTAAATGCACTTTGCGGATTCTCCTATATCGTCAATTCTTGATATTTATTTAAAGATTTAATATGAAAGTAATGAAATTTGTATTTAGTTTATTTGTTTGCCTGATGTTAGCAAATGGATTACAGGCGAAGAATTGTAATATCCTCGACTTTGGAGCTAAACCTGATGGTACGACCATGAATACAAAAGCGATTCAGTCGGCTATTGACTATTTATCAAAAACAGGCGGTGGAACATTAATTGTTCCCAAAGGCCGTTTTCTGACTGGGAGTATTGAATTGAAATCAAATATTAATTTGTATTTGGATAAAGATGCTGTATTATTAGGTAGTACGGAATATGCCGATTATCGAAAATTGACGGATCATATGTCATTAATTTTAGCAAGTGACCAGAGTCATATTTCAATTTCAGGCGAAGGGACAATCGACGGTCAAGGACGTGCTATGGCATTGAAACTTGATAGTCTGTTTTTTGTCGGAAAAATGAATCGAGATGATTATGATTTGACTCGTCCCGATGAGCGTGTTCGTCCAACAGACTTGCAAATTGTAAATTGTAAGGATGTTATGGTAAAACAGGTCACTTTTAAAAATGCAGCTTGTTGGGTTCAACAATATATAGGTTGCGAAAATGTGGTTATTGACAAGATCAGAGTAGATAGCGAAGCTTTCTCCAATAACGATGGGATGGATATTGCAAATTGCAAGAATGTTAGTATTACGGGTTGTGTGGTTAATTCTGCTGATGATGGGATTTGTTTGAAAGGATCATGGAATGATCAGATATTAATTCAAAATTGTAGAATACGCTCGAGCGCCAGTGCCATAAAATTTGGTTCTGGAGTTGGGGCAACAAATGTTACTATTAAAGATATATACATATATGATACCTACCGCTCTGCACTAGCTCTTGAATCTGTTGACGGGAATGTCATTGAAAATATATTGGTAGATGGTTTACATGTTTCAAATACTTGGAACGTTTTTTATTTGCGGATTGGCAAGCGTAATCTGAATAGTAAAGGTGAAGTGGGTACTTTAAAAAATATTACGATCCGTAATGTAAGTGCTGATGTACCATATGCTCGTCCGGATATATATCATGAAACGCGCTTTCCTGGATTGAGTTATCCCCTAAATGCAAATATCTACCCGGCTATGATTATTGGCGTCACTGATCGTGCAGTAGAGAATGTCCATTTTGAAAATGTATCGATCACGTATCCTGGTCGAGGCGATGAAGGAACAGCTTATATGCCGGTATGGAAAATGAAGAATATTCCGGAGAATGAGAAGGTCTATCCCGAATTTAATTTGCATGGTGAAATGCCTGCTTGGGGTTTCTACGTGCGCCATGCCAAAGGAATCTCATTTAAGAATGTCGCTGTAGCTGCTAAGAAACATGATTACCGGCCAGCTTTTGTTTTTGATGATGTACAAGGAATTAATATGGAGCGTGTATATATTAATGAAGATGATAATGGTCCACAGATCATATTGAGAAATGTTAGTGGTGAAAATCTCAAAGAAAACCAAGATCAAATAGAAGTGGTGCAATAGATCTCCCAATATAAGTGTTTATAGAAATAAGAAAGATAAATATTAGAGTGATGAAGATTCTAAGAAAGTTTGTTTATGGGCTGTTGGCAATAATAGGTTGCGTGATTATATTGTATTTTGCTTTGCCATCTTATCAATATTTATTAAAAGCAATTATTTACAAATATCCTAAGATTGATCAATACACCCTATTTCATAATAGGATTGTGAAAGCAGGAAATCCGTTACCTTGGAAATTAGCTAATGAGTATAATAAACTTTCCATCTCTGATAAATATTTGGATGAGTTTAAGAAAAATGAGACTATTGCTTTTGTTGTTATCAAAGACAGTTTACTGCTTTTTGAACAGTATTGGGGAGGTTATTCAAATCAATCTTATAGTAATCCATTTTCGATGACAAAAAGTATTGTCTCACTGGCTTTAGGTTGCGCTATTGATGATGGCGTTATTCGTAGTGTAGATCAACCGGTAAGTGATTTCTTCCCTCAGTTTAAAGGATACAATGGGAAAACGTTGACAATACGACATTTGTTGACAATGAGTGCCGGAGTTGATATGATTGATTCGAATGCCGCATTTTCTTCCGCTCCTCGTTTGTATTATGGAAGCGATCTGCATCGGGTCGTATTCAGTACAAAAGAGATCGCAGAACCCGGCAAACGTTTTATTTATCAGAGTGGAGTTACTCAGCTTCTTGCATTCTTGATAGAAAAAGCTACAGGTGAGAATTTAGCTTCATATGTCTCGAGGAAGTTGTGGACTCCGATGCATGCAGAAGAAGATGCACTTTGGAGTCTGGATCATAAAGGAGGAATGGAAAAGGCTTATTGTTGCTTTAATAGTAATGCACGCGATTTAGCTCGCTTTGGACAATTGATCCTTAACAAAGGTAGTTGGGATGGTAGGCAATTGGTATCAGAATCTTATTTGAAACAGGCGATAATACCTGATACAACACTCTTTAAAGGAACTTCAAATGAAGTCAACAATGAATATGGATTTCAATATTGGATTATGAATTATAAAGGTATGACTATTCCATATATGAGCGGCATGGCCGGACAATATGTTTTTGCTATTCCAGAGATGAATGCAGTAGTTGTTCGCTTAGGACGGCAGGAGGGTGACCGACAGATCTGGTTGGATGCCGCTATGGATTTGATTGCTCAAAAAACCGGTTCTGTTGATAGTAAGTAGTAATTAAATTGTTTACAAGATGAAAAAGTATTTGGTCATTTTTTTATTTTTATCGATATTCGTTCAGGCACAAGTGAGAGAAAAGACTTGGGCTGAAATGCATTATACGCGGACAAATGTGATGATTCCTATGCGTGATGGCGTACGTTTGTATACATCCATATATATGCCAATATCTAATGCGGGGAAACATCCTATTCTGCTATTCAGGACACCATATAGCGTGGCTCCTTATGATAATACACCTAATAACTTAGGTCCTGATTCATATACATTGAATGATTATATTATTGTGAATCAGGATGTACGTGGCAGATGGATGAGCGAAGGTGAATTTGTAAATGTCCGTCCGTTTAATGCTAATAAAAAATCGAAGCATGATATAGATGAGGCAAGCGACACATACGATACTATAGACTGGCTTATTAAGCACGTACAAAATAATAATGGTTGTGTCGGAGCCAAAGGTAATTCTTATGGGGGTTTTTATACCTTGATGGCCGGATTGAGCGGGCATCCGGCTTTGAAAGCAATTGTACCTCAGGCTCCTGTAACAGATTGGTATATGGGGGATGATTTTCATCATAATGGAGCTTTAATGCTTATGGATGCTTTTGGCTTCTCACGTACAATTAGTTCCCCACGTCCGGCGCCTACGACTGTAGGCCCTTATAAACCTCCATTCATTGAAGCAGATTCATATTCTTCTTACTTGAGGATCGGTGCACTTAAGAATTTTTCTTATTTAATGGGTGATTCGATACAATTCTGGAGTCAAGTGATGGAACATCCGGATTACGATTCATGGTGGAAAGCACGCGACACACGCCGGAGTTGCTATAATATCAAACCTGCAGTGATGGTTGTGGGTGGTTTTTTTGATGCTGAAGATTTGTATGGAACTATTAACTTATATAAAGACATAAAGAGACAAAGCCCTTTAACTAATCTGAGCTTGGTAATCGGACCTTGGAACCATGGTGGTTATAATGGTGTTTTTTTTAACTATCTTGGTAATGTCCGATTTAGTAAGGAGAATATGAATGCGTATTATAAAAAGGTAGAGTTTAACTTTTTGGATACTTATTTGCGTGGAAAAGGGAATGCTGTAAAGACTCCAGATGCGAAGATTTTCTTTTCGGGAGAAAACACATGGGCTTCATTTGAATCCTGGCCTCCTAAAAATGTAGAAGGAACCTCTTTCTATCTGAATGAGAATGGACAATTAGGATTATCTTCACCTGAAGCTGTTCAGTCTTATTCTGACTATATATCTGATCCTGCAAAACCGGTCCCATTTGTCAAAGATGCTATTTCGGGTAGAAATAAGGAGTATATGACCGACGATCAGCGTTTCGCCTCTACGCGACCGGATGTGCTGACTTTTGTTACAGATCCTTTAAGTGAAGATGTTAAGATGGGTGGAGATGTGATAGCCGATTTAAAAGTAAGTATTTCAACAACGGATGCTGATTTTGTTGTCAAGTTGATAGATGTCTTTCCTGATAATTTTGTCTATGATGAGTTGAAAGATGGAAAAGGAGACGGCAAAGATTACTTTATGAAAGGTTATCAGATGTTGGTACGCGGTGATTTGATTCGTGGCCGTTATCGGAACAGTTTTGAGAAACCGGAAGCTTTTGTACCGGATCAGCCGACAACTGTTTCCTTCAATTTATGTGATATCGCTCATACTTTTATGAAAGGTCATCGGATTATGGTTCAAATACAGAGTTCGTGGTTCCCTTTGGTTGATCGTAATCCACAACAATTTGTTGATATTTATCATTGTGATGATAAGGCTTTTATCAAGTCGACGATTAAGATTTATCATCAAAAAGGATTAGCATCAAGAATCATTTTACCTGTATTGAAGTAGAATAAGATTATGAGAGATATAAGTATTGTATTAGTTTTGTTCATGTTTCTGACTCCCTGGAGTTTGAAGGCTGTTGATCGTTTATATGTTTCGCCTACAGGCAACGATTCAAATGTGGGTTCTATTGTAAAACCCATGAGAACAATTCAGAGTGCCATTATAAAATCCGGATTGTTGAATAAGAATGATTCTGTTGAGATTATTTTGAGGGCAGGTATTTATGTGTGCCCTAAAACAATCGAAGTCGGTAAAAATATTGGAGACAAATCATTCATTTCTATTAAGTCTTATTCAGGGGAAAAGGTTATTATATCTGGAGGTAAACATTTTTTATGGAAGGATTTAAGTGACATTACTGATTTGAAGGTTAAAGAGCGATTGAGGCCGGAAGTCCGATCAATTGTGAAAGAATTGAACTTAAAGAAAGCAGGTATTATTGTTAGGGGCCTTCATTCCACAGGCTTTTCACGAGCCAGTGTTGCCGCATGGAATGAATTGTTTATTGACGAGAAGCCGATGCGGATAGCACGTTGGCCTAATGATTCGACCGTCCTAATAGGAAAGGTTGTAGAACCTGGAGGACGTAATGTCAAAAATGGAACCCGTTTCCCTGTATTTAAATATAATGAAACTCGTCCTTCCAGTTGGAGCAAAGCTACAAATTTCTGGATTAGCGGTTATTTCAAATGGGGATGGGCTGATGATATGATACAAGCAGGTCATGTGGATACGCTTGATAGCACTATTCATATGGTTCAGCAACCGATTCATAGTTTTACAAGTGGATCACCGTGGCAAAGATGGTACGTGCGGAATTTATTGGAGGAAATTGATATCCCCGGAGAATATGTTCTGGATGAACAAGAAGGAAAAATGTATGTTTACCCACCATCAGGGAAAACAGACAATATCTATGTATCCATCATGGATGCTCCTTTGTTAGCTATTGAGAATGTATCAAACGTAACTGTTGACGGAATTATGTTTGAATATGGTTGTGATATGGGGATCTATTTGGAAAATACGCATAATGTTATCATAAAAAATTGTGTAATTCGAAATATGGGAGGAATAGGTGTAGCCATGGGAGTTGGTGCTGTTAGCGGCGGAAATCAGGATGTTAATTCCGGAATGGTTGTTGCACATCGTAAAATAGGTTGTTTGGGGAATAAAATATATAGCGACATTCTGTTTAATCAAAATGGAGGTAGTCATAATGGAATTGTTAATTGCTACATCTACGATGTCGGTGCAGGAGGTATAAGCCTATGTGGCGGCGACAGAGCCTCATTGACTCCCGCAGGAAACTATGTTGAAAATTGCCGGATACATGATTACAATCGGGTGGAAAAATCTTACAGGCCAGGCGTTTTGATACAAGGTGTTGGAAATAGGGTTACGAAATGTGATATTTTTAATGCTCCAAGTATGGCCATTTTGTTCCATGGGAATAACCATTTGATAGAATATTGTAAAATTGTAAATGTCTGCAATGAAGTGGATGATCAAGGGGCTATCTACTACGGGAGAGATCAGTCCGAGCAAGGGAATGTAATAAGGTATTGTTACTTTGGCGAGTTGAATACCCAACGTTCTGTAAGTGCGACTTATCATGATGATGGTGCTTGCGGTTCTGAAGTCTATGGAAATATATATTATAAAGCAGGTCATTGGCCTGTATTGATTGGAGGCGGAAGCGATCATCATTATAAGAATAATGTGTTTATAGATTCACCTGTGGCTATTCATATTGATAATCGGATGCAAAATAAAGAAAATCAGAATATTGTATTCCAACGACTAGACGAAGTAAATTATAAACAACCTCCCTATAGTACAGCTTATCCACACATAGTGAATTATAAGGAAGAAATGTCTATTTCTCCAATGCGCAATTTGATAGAAGGTAATCTTTTTTATCATATAAAAAATGTATTGCATGGAAATTCGGAATGGGGTGAGTTTTGTAATAATTGGATAACGGATCAGGATCCGGGGTTTGTCGATTTGGATAATCCTTTGAAAGGATTTAAGGAAAATGCCAAGATATTTCAATATATCAAGGATTTTCCCAGACTTCCATTTAAGAATATCGGATGTGATTTACCCTGATTCAATAGAAACGAAATATTTTGAATATAACGGTCTGTTTGTGATAAACTGTTAGGGCTTCGATCATGACTGTTTGTTGGATTATAATCTGATTGGTAAAATTTTGCTTGCCTTGAAAAGGAATGGAGTATTTATCGAGAATAGCATGGGATGAAGCAAGGCTCCTTTTTATATTGATGCCTCATTCTGTAGATAACTATAAAAAGAAAATGAATTATAAAAGAGAATATATGAAAAGAATAATATTGGGTTTATCAATGACTCTTATCATGTCATTGTGTATGGCTCAGACGCCACTGATCCTGGTCGGTTCGGACGGCCTTCCCGAGCCTGAACAAAAACAGCATCGTCAGATGATCATGGATCATCCGGTGGTATTGAAGGATAGAAAATTGCAACCATGGACATCATATGATACCATATTGCATTATACTATGAATTTTATTAAGTATTGTCCGACGACAGATACTCCGAATGGAAAACTTCCTTATTATTTAGTGACTTCTGTATTTAAGAGCGATGGGACAATCAGGAAAAATCAAAACAATCAGGGTGGCAATGCTTATTTTGCTATGAAAACTTTTAAACGTTATTATGCTTATACCGGTGATCGTGATGCGTTGATTCCTGTGACACGCCTTATTGAGCAGATTGCTAAATATCATACTCCATCTGATTTCGCTTGGCCGGGGATTCCACGTACGCAGGATGATACACCCGATGGTATCTATGATGATGAGAAGGGAGAACCTGATAAAGCGTGTATGGTCGCTATAGCATATATTGAATATGCTCGCTTTACCGGTGAAAAGAGATATTTTGATTTGGCTGAAACCATAACAAAAACCTTGTTGAAACATATAATTGCTGGGAGCGAAAGGGAGTCGCCACTGCCATTCCGTATCAATATGCGCACAGGTGTTGTGATTGATCCTTATTGTTCGGATATGATTATGGCTGTAAACTTGTTTGATGAATTATTAGCTTCTAATACGACATTAGATAGACAGGAGCTGCAGCAGAAGCGTCAAATGGTAATCGACTGGATTCTTAAATACCCGATGGAAAACAACTACTGGTCAGCCTATTTTGAAGATGTGGCTTCAAATAGTTATAGCAATATCAATCAGCAAAATCCGATGGAGACAGCACGTTACCTGATTGATTATCCAGGGACCGATCCGTTGTATAAGCAGCATATTCTGAAATTGATTACCTTTGTTAAGTATCGCTTTGGCAATATTTCCCGTTACGGCGCTACGAGCATTATGGAGCAAGATGCATGCTTCGCCGAGATGAGTAGTCATACGTCCCGTTATGCATCTGTTGTGGCCAAGTGGTTCGGTATGACCGGCGATGAAAAGATGCGCGAAGAAGCCCGGGCTTCATTTGCATTGGCTTCCTATTCGGCATACAATAGGTATTCAAAAGATTCATTGGCTATTAATTATACTGGTATTGGTTACGAATCACCTTGGTTGTCGGATTCTTATTTTGATTATATGTCGCATTATATGGAAGGAATCGGTGAATTGCCTGAAATGATACCGGAAGGCACTAATCATCTTTTTTATTCATCGTCAATGATTACAAATATCAGTTATCTGCCTAGTAAGATTGCTTACACTGCTTATGATAATAATGGTACAGAACATTTGAAACTTACTTTTACGCCAATCGTTTATGCCAATGGCAAGCCCCTTTCTAAATCGAAGTGGAAGTTCGGTAAATATAGAGGAGTAGATAACATATTGACTATTAATCGCAAAGGTGTTTGTTCAATAGAAGTATATGCTAAATAAATATGAGGATATCTATTTTCAATATATATAAGATAGTCGTTGCAAGTGCATTTTTCGTTGTCTGCCTATTGCTGATGAATAGCTGTTCGGACAAAACTGTCAGAATAAGTTATGATAAACTCTATGATCCTATTGCTGATGTCGGACAATATAGAATTCCAGCATTAAGCAAGACTCCTCGTTATTATCTAGAGTTTGATATGAGCGATTCGGAGGGTCGGAAAACGTCTTTGCGCGATTATCTTTTGGCCGCTTCCATCAATGGTTTGGCTAGCCGTGCCATTGAATGTGGAAAGAATAATGTCGGTTTCTGGTTTGATGTTCAGGAAAATCATTCTATTCCTCCGTTTAAAGTTGCTTATGAGGAAGAACGTATGTCGCTTCTGCGCAGAGGATGCGAATTTATCGGTTATGCCAATCCCATCGCTTTAGCGACACGTTCTTTACAATTTAATGGGGTTAATGTTGATTTGAAACCTTTATTTAAAGGTTATATATTAACCGATTTGGATGAAAACCCTGAAAGTGCAAACGTTGCAGTTACAGCTTCTCATGTTTATAATGCAATTATTGTTGATAAGCAAGATAAGGATTTGTTTGATAAGGTCGGATATAAGATGGTATATGATGCGTCACAAAAGAACGTTCGTGACGCGTGGAACGAATTCAAAAATAAGTGCGCTCATGACGGTTTGGTCATTATGCCAAATAATACATGGCAGCTGCGTGATATTGCGATTATGAATGGCTGGTTCTGTATGAACCTATACCCGATACCGCATAACAATTCAAAAGGCGATTATTGGGATCTTTATAGTGATGTATGCCATACAATGACCAGTCATTCTTTAGTTTATGGCTGGGAGAGTGGTGTGCATAACGAACACGAAATTAATGAGATGGTTTCATCCAATGCATTAGCGTCAGCTGTAAATGATTGGCACTATAATGACTGCCTGATGAGTGCCGACTATAAACATCGGCAAGAATCTGTTCTGGCTAAGGTACTTGATCCGAAACATATCAATTATAATAAGAAAAAACGATTCGTTTCTTTCTTTATGACAGATGGTGATAATAATCAATGGATGATGAACAATTTTTTGGAGCAGTATTTTGAACAACCTGAAGGGGGAAAATCAAAAATTGCTTTCGGTATTCCGTCAACAACGATGCCGCAAATGTCACCTGCAGCATATCAATATCTTATCAATCATCAGCAGAACAATACGACGTTAGTAGAAGTACAGGGTGGCGGTGTTTTCTATATTGACACCTATGCCAAGAACCGAAACAGGAGAGTATTGCTAAAAGAGAGAGCTGAACTGACTGCTACTTGGATGCGTCAGCATCGTATTAAAGTATTAGGGTTGATGGCCAAAGAGGATGTGGGATCGCAAGATTCGAAAGAGGGATATAAAGCTTTTATTGAAGCTAATAATCAGTTGATAGGTATTATTGCTATTCAGTACACGCCATATGCAGGAGGTAAAGGAGATATATATTGGTTTAAGAATGCTGATGGTTATGATATTCCGGTTATTACAGTTAAGTATTCTTTATGGAATGAATCGTATTTGCGTGAAAGAGAGGGAACACCTCATTATATTGCCAAGTGTTTGGATAAGGATAATAATAACCGTAATTTTAATCTGGTAGCCATTCACGCGTGGAGTAGTTTTTCTGATCAGGGGCAGGATTGTGATGACTTGGCGGAGACAAAGGATAGTAATATCAGAGGATGTGGTATTGCAAGATTGTTGGAAAATCATTTGGATAGTACTTACGAAGTTGTGTCACTGGAAGAACTGATCTGGCAGTTACGCATGCAAGAACGTCCGCAGCAGATACGAAAATATTTAAAGAGTTTGTTATAATAAATATATCATCAGATGAAAAAGTTAAGTTGGATTTTTACATTGTTGTTTATTGCATTTATTATGAATGCACAAGCCCCTGTTTTAAAGTTTCATAAAGACGGGACATTTAAAATAGTACAGTTTACAGATATTCATTATGTTTATATGAAACCTGATTCTTCAAAGTTCGCGATTGATAATATGAATTCGGTGTTGGATGCTGAAAAACCGGATTTAGTCGTGATCACTGGCGATCTTATCTTTGCTCCGCCTGCATTACCGGGTTTAGACAAGGTTCTCGAACCGCTGATTAAGCGCAAGATTCCATATGCCATCGCTTGGGGTAATCATGATGAAGAACAAGGCGTTACTCGTGAGAATATTCAGAAATATATAGAGACGAAGCCTTATAATATGGGTAAGACGGCTGTCGGAGTCCCCGGTTATTCCAATTTTGCTCTGACCATTCAGTCAGCATCCAATGATAATGCAGCAGCTGTTGTCTACTGTTTTGATTCTCATTCGGGTTCGAAATTACCGGAAATAAAAGGTTATGACTGGATTTATCCGGAACAGGTTACCTGGTATATCAATAAGAGTAAGGAGATTACTCAGGCCAATGGTGGCAATCCTCTGCCCGCAATGGCATTTTTTCATATTCCTTTTCAGGAGTATGAATATGCGATGGTTGAACCTGGAATTCGTTGGGTAGGTTATCGTTGGGAGGATGTCTCATGCCCGGCTGTTAACAGTGGCTTATTTACAGCTATGTTACAGCAAAAGGATGTTGTTGGTGTTTTTGTCGGGCATGACCATGATAGCGATTTCATTACAAAGTATCATGGTATAACATTAGCTTACGGTCGTTATAGTGGTGGTCATACAGTTTATAATCATCTACCCGAAGGCAATGGCGCACGTGTAATAGAATTACAAGAAGGAAGTCGTAATTTTACAACATGGATCAGACTTCATGATAATCGGATACTGCAATTTTTACATTCAAACTTTTAAGTGATGATTCGGCAAACACGACAAACGTGATGCGCGTTTTGCTATCATCGAAACCAAAATCGGTCGTCGTCAAAGACGCCAAAGGCAAAGTAATGAAAGAAGCTAAGTTGCAATGGGACGCCAGAAGTTGTACTGGGTGGCTGACCTTCGAGAACAGTCCTGAAGGAGTTCATGTCATCATAAATAGATAGAGGAGAATAAAGGAGAGGAGCTTTAGAAATGGATCATATATGGTCCGATAGATATATAGGGAGGATTGCAGGAATAAGACTAGTCTATTGTTTTTTCGGCGAGAGAAAAGCTGTCGCTTTATTAATGCGGTAGTTTTGGCAATGAAAGCAACGGCTTCTTTGGTTATTGTAACAATTGAAGCGACTGAAGAAATTGTTTCTTTGACTAATAAGTTTATTCCTGCAACAATTTGAATTTTCTTTTGCCTATATAGGTTTTCACCATTTACTTCTTGTTGTTGAAACCTCTTTTTGCAATAATCTTCTTATATTTGTCCGATAGAAAACAGCATAAACTCATGAAACCATTTTTACAACAGGTAGCAGAAGCTTTTTTTGCTCATTACGGCAAAGAAGTTAGTCATTTGGCTTTCGTTTTTCCCAATCGTCGTGCTGGGTTGTTCTTTCAGAAATATCTTTCCGAAGAGGCCGTTCAGCCACTTTTCTCGCCGAAGATTCTGACCATCAACGATCTTTTTGTGCAGTTGAGTGGTAAAGTGCTGGCCGATAAGATGAGTATGTTGTTCAAGCTATATGAGATTTATCTGCAACGTAGCGGCTCGGAGGAAACTTTTGATCAGTTTGTTTATTGGGGTGAGATGTTGTTAGGTGATTTTGATGATATCGACAAGTATATGGTCGACGCCGGAAAACTCTTCACCAACGTGACAGATTTGCGTATGCTTGATGACGGATACAGTTTTCTTAGCGACGAACAGATAGCGGCCATCCGTACTTTTTGGTCGTCATTTTATCCACAGGGTAAGGTTAAGCATCAAAACAATTTCTTGAGTATTTGGGAGATTCTGTATAGTATTTATGAAGATTTGCGCAGATCATTGGCTGCTGAAGGCAAAGGCTACGAAGGAATGATATTCCGAGAGGTAGTAGAAGAGCTGAGAAATGGCAAATCGTTGAAGTTCCCTTACGAAAAGGTGGTTTTTGTGGGCTTGAATGCATTGTCGGTGGCAGAAGAACAGTTTCTTCTTGAACTAAAGCATGTCGGAATAGCTGATTTTTATTGGGATTATGATTCGCCAATGGTTAATGACCCGGCAAATAAGGCTTCTTTCTTTGTGACCCATAACCGCCAACAGTTTCCTTCGGCGTTTCATCTTGAAGCTGAATCCACGCAGCAAAACAAAATTGAAGTCATAGGGATCCCTTCGGGCGTAGGGCAGGCCAAGTCGTTGCATACACTTTTAGATGAGTTGTTGCAACAAGAAAATACTCTGAATGATGAGAAAGCTTTGCGTACGGCAGTGGTCTTGCCTGATGAGCGTTTGCTTGTTCCTGTACTTGACTCGATTCCTGAGTCTATACGACATATCAATGTGACAATGGGTTATCCACTAGCAGGAACACAGGTGTCTTCATTGATTGAATATGTGTTGATTTTGCAAAAGAACTGTAGTAGCAGAAACAGACAGTCTGTTTTTTATTTTCGTGATGTACTCCCTATTTTGAATCATCGTTATATCAGAATAGCAGATGGTACGGGGGTTATCTCAACATTGGTGGCTGATATTGCCAGAAAAAACCGTGTATATATAGCCGCTAACGAACTGGCTAAAAATGAACTACTGTCGGCTATCTTTGTGCAAGTTGATGATGTGCATAGCCTTTCCGATTATTTGTTGAATATTCTGCAACTATTAAACAAGTCTTTTTATACGACGGCAGATTTGGAAGACAACGGAGACGAGAATCATTCTACGTTGCGAGATGTGGAGCAAGAGTTTGTGTTCCATTATTTTGCAACTGTGAACAGGTTAAAGACCCTGATCAGCGAAGCAAATATTTCCATGCGTATCGATACTTATATGCGTTTACTGAAGCGCTTCGTTGATACTGTTACGATTGCTTTTGAAGGAGAACCATTGTCTGGACTACAGGTTATGGGTGTGCTCGAAACGCGCGCACTCGATTTTGATCGTCTGATCATTCTTTCTATGAATGAAGGTGTTTTTCCGATGAAGAAGACCGCCGGCTCTTTTATCCCTTATAATCTGCGTAGAGGCTTCGGGCTTCCTACTTACGAACATCAGGACAGTGTTTGGGCCTACCATTTCTATCGTCTTCTTTATCGTGCCTCCGACGTGTACCTGCTTTATGATACGCGCAGTAACGAGAAGCAGACGGGTGAGGTAAGCCGTTTCGTGCATCAGCTTCAGTATCATTATGAGGTCCCTCTGATCAAAAAACTGCTGGTTTACAACGTTTCTGCATCAACAGCGAGAACGCTCTCGATGCCAAAAAACGAATCGGTGATGAGACAACTTGAAGCATATATGAAGGGCGGTAGTCGTGCCCTTTCGGCCAGCGCAATCAATACTTATTTGGATTGTCCCTTACAATTCTATTTTTCTGAGGTGGAGCAAATTAGGGATGAAGACGAAGTGACTGAGACCATCGAAAGCGATGTGTTCGGCGATATCCTGCACCGAGTAATGCAGCTCCTATACAGTCCGCTGTGTGGAAAACAGGTAACGGCCGATTTGCTTACTGCCGTTTCTAAAGACTTGGAAACGATGAAAGGAGCTATTGAGCAGGCTTTTGCGGAGAAGTATTTTAAGACGGAGCAGAAACAACCGCTTACAGGACAGGTGTTTCTTTATGCCGAAATTATACGTAAATATGTGGAACAGATACTGATATGCGACAAACGCCTGACGCCGTTTTGCTATATTGCCTCAGAGTATAGGATGAAAACCTGTTTTGAACTGTCCGACAGACGTAAGATTCAGTTGAAAGGATTTATTGATCGTATCGATGAAGTACAGGGTGTGATTCGCATTATTGACTATAAAACGGGAAATCCGATAGTCTCTTTTGCTGAGACGACGGATCTGTTCGATAAGACGATGAGCAATCGCCCCAAATATGTTATGCAGGTTTTTTTCTACTCGTGGATGTATCATGCAAATGCCGGAAAAAAGGCTATACGGCCTGGAATTTATGTCGTTCGTTCGATGTTTGCAAACGATTTCAGTGCCGATATCCGCCACCGTCTGGACGCGCGACGTTCGGAAATGGTTGATGATTATAATGACCGGCATGATGAGTTTGAAGCTTCTTTGCGTACTTGCCTGGATGAAATATTTAATGTGTCGGTTCCCTTTACACAAACAACTACAGGAAAGGCTTGCGGATATTGTTCGTTTAAAGCAATTTGTGGTAAATGAATTATTCAAGCATGAGACTCATGTAGGCGCTGTATTGCTCTTTATTGAATAGAAGATGAAGTAACGAATTCTCTTCCATTGTCATAAGTGTGTCTTTATTTTCTTGTGACGGATGTAAGGACAGCCACTTTTCGATCAATGCTTTGCGGTCAATCAGATGTGCCATGCCAAGGCAAATGCTCTGTTTGTCCGGAGAGGCTGGTATGCGGCAGATGGCTTTTTCGGCATGATAGATGGAGATAGCTCTCTGTATGAGAAAATCTTTTACCTGGATGTTTTCATAAAGGAGCTCGTCGATATACAAGATTTTTTCCTTCAAGGCTTCTTTGTGAAATTTAATAAATGCCATGCCTACAGTTTTTTTCTTGTTGTCCAGCGCAATCAGAACTTTCTCTTGACTGAAGTTTCGATCCAGGGTATTGATATACAGATCATAGATGTCATGCAAGATACAACATGTACGTTTTCGCATCTGCTGGTCGAAGAAGTCATGAAGCTTTTCAATAGGTAGATGATTCGCATTTTGAATTGTCATTGGCAAGGCCGGCTTGAATTTATTGGAAGAGCGATATTCTTCTTCTGTATAAAAGAATGCTTCAGTAAAGCCATTTTTGCGGTAAAGTTCAAAGAGCCATGGTTCTGCAGGTATGAGAATAACCATTGAATTTCCACGTCGTAGAGCTTCCTCAAAGGCATTTTGCAATAGCTGATGCATCAATCCTTTGTTGCGTTCGGAGGTTTTTGTGCATACACCGTAGATGTAGCTGATCGGAATATCCAAACCCTGATAATTCATTACGTATGGAAGTAACTGTAAAGCGGAAACAATCTCTTCTCCCTGCCTGATGACGAGCGCATTTTCTTCTTTGTAGATACATTGAAAAAAAAGATTGATAAACTCGTTGGAATCATTGAAACAGATTTTCCACAGGTCAATAATTTGTCGCTTCTTGTCTTTCATTTCAGATGATTAATTTCTTTACGGCTACCGATTTTTCCAGCAAAATGGTTGGTTGATAAGAGAGCTTTGCTTTGCGAAGACCGGGAATACCCAAGTCTTCTTCTCGATTTACATAGATATACTTTTCAGGCAGATGCGTTGCAAACTCCTTGTTGATGATTGCATATGAGCCTTCGTAGTTCACATCGGCCTTTTCTACATGCACCCCAAAAGTATTATGTGTGATAGGCGCCCCAAAGGAGAAGGCTACAATCTGATGATTCACGCAGATAGCACCTCCCGTAAGTCCCAGTTCTTCGAAATGATTTAAGGCATAGATCATCGACCGTCGTTCGTCATTCAGCTTTTTCTCATCATCGTCACTACTGTTTGCTCTAAACCATTTACATTCCAATTGGAGACATTCAGGCACTAATTCAGGTGTTATTTCGATATATTTGTATGAATAAGTCTTGATGAAATTATTGACATGATTACGTTTAGCTTGATATTTTTTGCCTTTTAATGTGGCTAAGTCTTCTCTTAGGTAAATATAATCGTAGTAATTGCGATCGGAAAGATAGATGAAATTTCCCGGCATTGCTTCTTCAAGTCTGGCTTTAACTTCGGGTGTTACACCCAGCATACACAACTCCCGATCGTTTTTGTTTGCATCGGCTTCCATCAGTTCTATGGCATGCTTCAAGTTTTTTTGTTCGGTGGGTGCCATATAAACCATTTTTGTTTTATTTTCAATCATGAAGCGAATAAGCAGCATATTATCCACAACAGCAAACTCTGTGTCATAGAGGAATCTCCAGCTACAGATATTTGAAAAGGAATAGTCACAGTTGCGATTATCACTGGGAAGAGTGAAAGAGGTAATAAGTTCTTTATTTTTTATTGTTACGGGTTCGAAAGGAATTTCCATATTTCTATTTTTTATTACTACAAAAGTAAGATTTATTCTTTTCTTTACGGATAGGTGAGAATGTTTTTTTAGATAGAAGCTTTCTATGTTTTATAGATAATCGATATATTAGTCTACTAATTTAAATTAAAAGTAGATATTATATCGGTTGTTTTGAATTTATATTATTTTGCGTACATTTGCTGATAAGAATTTGCTAAATTTATTATATATGAAAGGACAGGAAAAACATTCTCGAATTGCCTCTCTCTGCGGAACGGCAATGGTTTTATTACTTATAAGCGGCTTTGTGGGTTCAAACGTCACGGCACAGTCTGTTGATCGATCGAACTATTATACACGAGGTATAGGCCAGTATCCGGGAAGTCCGAAGGAAAACTTTTCGCCTTCATTGGTTCCTGATAATACCACATATCGGAATATTGCTCTTCTCCGTTCGGCGTTTGCTTCGTCAAGCCATGACTATAACCTTACAGCTCAGTTGGCAACTGACGGTGTTATTACTAATAAACAACCTCAGTATCTGGACCTGTGCACTCCGGCAGGTGCAGTGCCTCGTCGTGAACGCGAATGGATGATCGATGAAGGCCCGTTCTCAAGAAACACATTTGCGGGCGCTGATACTTATTTTCAGTTTTCACTGTATAATTATAGTGAAGCAGCTGTCAAACTAAACCTGAAAGGAATGGTCGTTTATGATGAGAAAGAGGCTAAGAATGGTTATCAGATCATATGTCTTGCATCCAATGATGGAAAAACTTGGACACAGATAGGAAACCTGAGTAGTAACGAGCTGCCAGGTAAAACTATGAAGTATTATCAGGTCAGTGATCCGAATAAGCAGGACAAACAATTAACCACACAAGCAAGACAATTGGATGAGAATATCATACTCAGTAATGATATGGCTTATTCCTATTTTCGTGTTCAGCTAAAGATGGAAGGGGCTAAAGAATGGTCGTTTACGGAAGCAAACTTTTATGATAAGAAAGGCGGGTTGATTGAAATAAAGCCTTCAAAGTTCTTTAATAGTGCGTGGATGAGTGCAACAGCCGGTGAAGAATGGTTGTATGTGGACCTTGGAAGCCCGTCTACTTTCGATAAGGTCATTTTATATTGGGTAAATAAAGCTATTAAAGGAAAGGTGCAGATATCTGACGATGCTAATGTATGGGATGATGTCGCAACTCTTCCCGGAGGAGATTTGTCTGCAGATAATATTGCAATCAATACGCATAAAAAAGCACGCTATGTACGGGTGTTGATGCAACAATCTGCTAATAATAATCCTTATATATTGAGTGAGATAGAGGTGATGGGTAAAGGCGGTCTGGTCGCTCATTCTGTAGCGCTACCGGCTGCGACAAAGAATGAAATCAATCTCTCTGGAGGAAACTGGCGCTTACAACGTGCTTCAGAAGTGCCTGAAACGGGCGAAGTTATTTCATCAGCAAATTATAAGCCGACGAATTGGATTATTGCTACAGTTCCCGGAACTGTATTAAGCAGTTATAAGAATATAGGTGCTTTGGCTGATCCTAATTATGCAGACAACCAGTTGCAGGTATCTGAATCGTTTTTCTATTCAAACTTTTGGTATCGTACAGAGTTTGAAATTCCAAAGAATTTCAAACAAGAACGGTTATTTCTGAATTTTGATGGAATTAATTGGAAAGCGAATGTTTATCTGAATGGCAAAAAGCTTGGACGCATAGAAGGTGCTTTTATGCGTGGTATATTTGATGTTACAAATGCGATCATTCCCGGAAAGAATGTAGTGGCTGTTGAGATAATTAAGAATACTCATTTGGGAGCAATCAAAGAGAAAAACAGGCAGAGTACCGATTTTAATGGTGGTATTATAGGTGCTGATAATCCAACATTTCATGCAACAATTGGCTGGGACTGGATTCCTACAGTTCGCGGTCGCAATATCGGCATTTGGAATGATGTATCATTGACAACTACAGGCAAGGTAACCGTCGTCGATCCTTTGGTTCAGTCTGTACTTCCTCTTCCTGACACAACTTTGGCCAAACTAACTGCCGAAGTGATAGTGAAGAATCATGACGCAAAAGTTGTTAAAGGGGTGCTGATAGGGAAGATCGGTGATATAACTTTCCAAAAAACGGTTCAGCTGGCACCTGGTGAAGAACGTACGGTCTCTTTCAATGCAAACGATTTTACACAGTTGAATGTAAAGAACCCTCGTTTGTGGTGGCCAAAAGGTTACGGGGCACCGAATCTGTATGATGCTAGCTTTACGTTCAAAATTGATAATAAGGTGTCGGATGCTTATGAATACAAAGTAGGTATTCGTCAGATGACTTACAACGAAGATAACCATGTGTTGAACATGTTTATCAATGGTCGTCGCTTTATTGGTCGCGGTGGAAACTGGGGCTTTGGCGAATCGAACCTGAACTATCGGGGTCGTGAATATGATATAGCTGTAGCTTATCATGCCGATATGAATTTTACGATGATTCGCGACTGGGTTGGAATGATCGGAGATAAGGAATTCTATGAAGCTTGCGATCGTCATGGCATAATGGTTTGGCAGGACTTTTGGCTTGCCAATCCTGCAGACGGACCTGATCCGTACTATCCGGATTTGTTTATTGCCAACGCGGAGGATTATGTCAAACGTATTCGTAATCACCCTTCCATAGGTTTGTATTGCGGACGTAATGAAGGATTTCCACCGGAAAAGATTGAAGCGGCATTAAGACGTATCGTGAGTGAAGAACATCCTGACATGCATTATATTCCCAGTTCAGCTGATGACGTTGTTAGCGGTCATGGTCCGTATCGTATGCTTCCGGCAAAAGTATATTTCACGTTGAAAACAGGTAATGATAAGTTTCATAGTGAGCGCGGCATGCCAAACGTGATGTCGTATGAGAGCATGCTTCGTACTTTTTCTCCGGCAGGAATATGGCCACAGGGAGATCAATGGGGAATGCACGATTATACACGCGAGGGTGCACAAGGTTGTACTTCCTTTAATGAGATTATAGCTAAAGGGTACGGTGAACCGCAGAATGCAAAGGAATTCTCGGAACTGGCACAATGGGTGAATTATGACGGCCATCGCAGTATGTTCGAGTCGAGGAGCATGAATCGTATGGGATTGTTGATGTGGATGAGTCATCCTTGTTGGCCATCAATGGTTTGGCAGACATATGATTACTATTTTGAACCGACAGCAGCCTATTTTGCATGCAAGAAGGCTTCCGAACCATTACATATACAGTGGAATCCGGCTACAGATGAGATTGAAGTTGTAAACTATAGTGCAGGTACGCATAAAGGATTGGTTGCAAAAGCACAGATACTGAATATGGATGCTTCTGTTGCATGGCAGAAGGAGGTTACTATTGATAGTAATGAGGATACAACAAATAAATGTATCAAATTGGAATTTTCGGATAATCTGTCAAAAGTCCATTTCATAAAACTGACTTTGATTGAAAAAGGGCGTGTAATCTCTGATAATTTCTATCACAGAAGTTTTGATGAGAATAATTATCAGTCACTAAAAGATCTCCCTAAAGTAACGCTGCAGTCAGATATGACGACCAATAAAGCTAGTGACGGAACATGGAATGCTACAGCCGTGATTGAGAATACTTCATCTACACCTGCGTTGATGATTCGTTTGAATATCGTTGGCAACAATGATCAACAACAGTTTTTGCCTGTATTTTATTCAGACAACTATTTCGCTTTACTTCCCGGAGAGAAAAAGGAGATTCAGATTCATTGGAAAGATGAAGATACGAGAGGTAATGCAGCTAAACTTGTTGTTACGGGATATAATATAAAGTGATTGAGCTTTTGTTCTGTATTGTATGATAAAAACAAACTTCTTCGAATTAGAAATCTGAAGAGGTTTGTTTTTTATTTATCTTTCTGTGTTATTTCAAATGTTTTCCATTTCATCAAGGTATGCACAGGCTTGTCCGACGTTGGGCACGTGTTTAATGACAATACTCCGTTTGCCATTCAGATCGCGGAGGTTGCATTCACGGGGATGTTTTTGGACGAAGGCTATCAGTTTGTCGAAAGCTTTACTTTGGTAATAAGGGCTGTCGGAATTGGCAACAAGATAGATGCTCATTTGTCCTTTTTTTAGTATGATACGTTCTATACCCAGTTTCTTTGCCATGCGTCGAAGACGCACTACGCGTATCAGTTCCATGCCTTCTTCAGGAATCTTTCCGAAGCGGTCTTCGAGATGTGAAGCGAAAGACTGAATGTCGCGTTCCTGTTCCATATTGTCAAGTTCGCGATAGAGAGAGACTCGTTCCGAATCGTTTGGAATATAGGTGGGTGAAAACATCATTTCCAGATCG
Organism: Parabacteroides sp.; assembly: GCA_028707405.1. Lineage (GTDB taxonomy): Bacteria > Bacteroidota > Bacteroidia > Bacteroidales > Tannerellaceae > Parabacteroides. The sequence continues at coordinate 21,277 of JAQWBH010000035.1, forward strand.
CTCTCAAAGAGAGTGTCTCTCACGTATTCGCTGCCAGAATCGGCATGCTTCTGTGTGGCGTCTGAATAAAGGTCGGCGAACTCGTCCGTTTTGAGTTCATCTATAGCTTCTTCAAGAATTTTCTGGTAGGTCTCATAACCTAGATCGGCAATAAAACCGCTCTGTTCGGCACCAAGCATGTTCCCTGCACCCCGGATATCGAGATCCTGCATGGCAATATGTATGCCACTACCCAGTTCGGCAAAACTTTCGATGGCCTGTAAACGACGGCGGGCTTCCTGAGTGAGCGAGGATAGTGGTGGAGAAAGGAGATAGCAGAATGCTTTCTTGTTACTTCGTCCTACGCGCCCGCGGAGTTGATGCAGATCAGAAAGTCCGAACTGCTGGGCATTGTTGATGATGATGGTATTGGCATTAGGTACATCGATACCGTTTTCGACAATGCTGGTTGCAATAAGTACATCATATTCGTAGTTGACAAAATCAATGATGGTTTTTTCCAGTTTCTCGGGTTTCATTTGCCCGTGCCCAACCACAATACGAGCATCGGGGATTTCACGTTTGACGAGTGCTTCCATTTCATAGATGTTCTGGATGCGGTTGTTGATAAAAAACACCTGTCCGTTACGACTCATCTCAAAATTAATAGCTTCGCGGATAATATCCGGATTGAAACGTTCTACCTCGGTTTGAATCGGATAGCGGTTAGGCGGTGGAGTGAGGATATTGGAGAGGTCGCGAGCACCCATGAGTGAAAACTGTAGCGTACGCGGAATAGGTGTAGCTGTCATGGTGAGCGTATCGACATCAGCCTTCATTTGACGTAATTTTTCTTTGACTGAGACGCCGAACTTTTGCTCTTCATCGATTATAAGCATTCCCAAATCTTTAAATGAAACATCTTTACCAACCAGCCGGTGCGTACCGACAATAATATTTATATCGCCCTCCTTCAGTTCCTTCAGAATATCTTTGATTTCTTTGGGTGAGCGGGCACGACTAATATAATCAATCTTGCATGGAAAATCTTTCAAGCGATCGGTAAATGTTTGATAATGCTGAAATGCAAGTACGGTTGTTGGAACAAGAACGGCCACTTGCTTATTGTCGGCTACGGCTTTGAATGCGGCACGAATAGCTACTTCTGTCTTGCCGAAACCTACGTCTCCACAAATCAGGCGATCCATGGGACGATCGCTTTCCATATCTTCTTTTACTTCGTTTGTTGCCTTTGTTTGATCCGGTGTATCTTCATAAATGAAGCTGGCTTCCAATTCGTGCTGCATAAAACTGTCCGGACTGAAGGCAAAACCTTTTTCATTCTTTCTTTTTGAATACAGCACAATCAAATCACGCGCGATATCTTTAACTTTTGTTTTCGTGCGCTCTTTCATTTTTTCCCATGCACCTGTACCCAGTTTGCTGAGTTTTGGCGGTTCTCCACTATCTTTTCCTTTGTATTTGGAAAGTTTGTGAAGGGAATTGATGCTGACAAAGATGATATCATTATTCTGATATATCAGCTTAATGGCTTCTTGTATCTTACCATTCACATCAATGCGGACCAATCCGCCGAACTGCCCGATTCCATGATCGATATGTACTACATAATCGCCGATCGAGAATTGATTAAGTTCTTTTAGTGAAAGCATCATTTTTCCACTACGCGCCTTATCACTTTTTAAGCTGTATTTGTGGAAACGATCGAATAATTGATGGTCTGTAAAGAAGCACAATTTCAAAGTGTTGTCGACAAAGCCTTCATGAATGGTATGGCTGACAGAAATGAAGGGGCGATCTTCTCCACGATCTTCAAAGATGGTTTTAATCCTTTCTGTCTGTTTGTCGACATCACTCAGTATATATAGTTTGTAACCATTTTGTAGATAATCTTCAAACGATTGACTTACAAGGTCGAAATTTTTATGAAATATGGGTTGGGGGCTCGTATTGAAAGATAAGACAGCATCGGCTACACCTAAAGGGTGGGTGCCAAAGTGGATGCGTCTGAAGTTTAATGCCGAATGCAGGAACTCCGTGTCGGTTATCAGCTTATTACGCATTGTTGAAATATCTGTAAACGATTCTTCGTCCCCGCTGACAGGTTCGTCATTCCAGATGCTTCCGATGCGTTCTTTGGTCCATGAGAGATCTTTGGCAGCAATAAAAGTTCCTTTGGGTAGTGAGTCGAGTAGTGAAGAACTGCTTTCCGACTTCTTTTTCATTTCAGGAACGATATAGATATTATTCAGTTTTTCTTTGGAAAGTTGAGACTCTACTTCGAACGAGCGTATCGTTTCAACTTCATCGCCAAAGAAATCGATTCGATATGGAAATTCGTATGAGAAAGAGAAAACATCAAGAATACTGCCACGCACCGCGTATTGCCCAGGTTCATAAACATAGTCTACTTGTTCGAATCCATATTGCTTTAGAACATCGGATACGAACATGTTGTCTATTTTCTCGCCTACACTAATCTTTAATGTATTCTTTTTTAATATGTCCTGAGCTATCACTTTTTCGGCGAGTGCATCCGGATAACTGACGATGATAAAAGAATTATTATTTTCCTGCAGCATACTCAACACTTCGGTACGCAGTATTTCGTTGGCCGGATCAAGATGACCATATTTGATGGCACGACGATAAGCTGACGGGAAAAAGCATATTTTTTCATCAGTTAGAAGTTGTACCAGATCGTGATAGAAATAGCCGGCCTCTTCCAAATCATTGAGGATACATAAACAGCACCCCCCCCTTTTTAAATGAAGAGAAGCGATAGTCATGGCTGCTCCCGAACCGTTCAGGCCTTTAAAAAATATGTTACGAGACGTATTGTCTTTAAGTAAACTGTTTGCTGCTGCCACTTGGGGATGGACAGCATACAGTTTTAATAGTTCTTGAATCTCCATGCAATTTGTTTGACATTGAATAATTAGCCGTTTGTTGGTACAACCAGCCGTTTTAGGAGGCAAAGATACTATTTTTGTCTAAAATCCCGGATTCAATTGAACTAAATCATTAAAAATCCTTATCTTCGCCGTGTATATAGCACAACAAATAGTTCATGGCTTATGTCAGATAGTATTGTCATTATTCCGACTTACAACGAAAAGGAAAACGTTGAGAATATTATCCGGGCCGTATTCGGCTTGGAAAAGGTTTTTCATATCCTGATTATTGATGATGGTTCGCCTGATGGAACAGCAGATATTGTAAAGCACTTGCAGACGGAGTTCCCTGAGCGGCTTTTTATAATTGAACGTAAAGGAAAGCTGGGATTAGGAACTGCCTATATTTGTGGTTTTGAGTGGTCGATAGCTCGCAAGTATGATTATATTTTTGAAATGGATGCTGATTTTAGCCACAATCCGAATGATTTACCCAAGCTATATTCAGCTTGTGCCGAACAGGGAGGCGATATTGCTGTCGGATCAAGATATTGTAATGGAGTGAATGTTGTTAACTGGCCTTTAAGTCGTGTACTGATGTCGTATGGAGCCTCTATGTATGTTCGTTTTATTACAGGTATTAATGTGAAAGATACAACAGCCGGCTTTAAATGTTATAGACGGGAAGTACTTGAAACGATTGATTTGGATCATATTCATTTCAAAGGTTATGCATTTCAGATTGAGATGAAATATACAGCTTATAAATGTGGCTTT
>JAQWBH010000297.1 GCA_028707405.1 Parabacteroides sp.
GTGATATATAGGTTGTCCGCCAGCCACTGAAGCAACCATAAGAAAGGGCAATGCCATGATAATTAACGATATAATCATTCACATGATCATGTCCGACAAAGATCCCCATCACATCCCGCATCTCCCGCATTGCAAAATACAACCCCGTATTGAGTTCGGGAGGACATTCATCCTCCAACCTAACCCCGACACGAACATTTTTTTCATCATCGAATGCTTGCCGGTATTCCGGAAGGGGAATATGGAAGTAAGCTAATGCCGGCAATGGCTTGAAGTTATTATCAATGGTGTACCGCAGACTCTGGTTTTTGTACCATTTAATTTGTTCAAGCGTAATCCATCCGTACCCTTTTATTCCGTCGATTGTGGAATAAGCTCCCGAATCGAAACAGTAGATGAGTGCATTCACTTTTAAATGTTTCTCACTGCCATAAATGGGAATCACGTCATTCATCACACCTGTAACTCCCGGCACTGATATTGTATTGAGATTATTAGGGTAGGCCGTAATTATGCGGGCAATTTCCTCACGAGTAACACCTTGCTCATGATCATGATTCCCTAATGCTACGGCAAAAGGGATTTGACGATCAATGACGAATTTGGTAAGGGCATCCCATCCTTCCCTAACGGGACGACCAGTAACTATATCACCCGTAAAAATGACCATGTCGGGTTTTTCCGCATCCAAAACACGTGAAATAAGAAGTAAAGTAGTATCGGATTTTGGACTTCCGTGAATGTAGTGCATATCGGTAAACTGTACTACCTTAAAAGTACCATCTTTATTGAAAGAAAGTTTTTGTGCTTTTGACAAAACAGCACAAACCATAAAAAACAAAATAAGTAGTGTTCTTTGAATCATAAAAATTTTATTTAATAGACAATAAATTAAACGCTAATGCTGAAAAAGACTTGAGTTTTTATTCTTCCAAACGTATCAATTTTTCTTGTATCTCATACCGCTCTCCAGCGCTCAAAAAGCTGTAATTAAGGCTTATCATGTTTCTATCAGGATTATAGGTGCTACCACCCAAATCCAAAATATCATTTTCCTCTTTGATAGCAATAGTGTTGTCTGCTTTTATGGAAAACGTAACTGTCCTTGTTTGAATATTCTCTCTTAGCTCATTTTCAGTTGAGACGAACATACGGCAACTAAACTGATCAATAGGCACCAACGTTTTATCCTTGAATACCTGTTGAGGCATATCGGTACTACCTTCAGCAAGTAAGCTCCCAGTCATCTGGTAAAGGCCCGAATAGGCATTCTCCAACCTGATAGCGTACAGAATAGACGACAAATCTTCGCTTATTTCGTAATCTGATATCTTTATTATTCTCAAGGGGATTACATAGGTAGTATCAGGTGATAAACCTTCGGAGGTTACGAATATGGGCATAATTCCAAATGGCTCCCCACCCTTGATTTTAACTCGAAATGACGGTATGTTGAAATACTCAGGACTCAAGAATTTCACATATTTTGCTTCTTCATTTTCAAATTCAATGTAATTATATTTCTCTATTAACTCATCGTCGAATCCAATCTCAAGATCAATATCCTTTTCCGGCATTAATGAACCGCTACAATACAAAGATATAAACCCTTCCGTTGAACTACCCGTAAACGGATGTGTGAAATAATTGATCATATTCTCACTGTGAACGATGTAGACGACTTTTTTATACACCTCTTTTTCATCAAATTCTTCGTGACAAGAAGAAATCAAGAACAAAATAATAAAAATCGACAACCCTATTATATTTTTATTCATATTCATCTATTTTTTATTGCATTAGGTACTGAACTTCAATACGTACATTTATTTTTATTTATTTCAATTTTATACGAAACTTGAATTAGTTTTTACCAACCCGGGTTCTGAACTAATTTTGGGTTTTTGTCTAAATCGGAGGTCGGTATCGGAAAAAAATATAAACGCCGATCATAGTTACGCCTAACATTTACATGTGAAACCCGGGTTCTTTGGAAAAACATGTCGGGTTGAGATTTCAAGGCCTCCACATTCATCCCTTCGAAAGGTTGATAGTCATTTTCCAGCCGCTTCCATCTTCGTTGATCATGGTATCGCCTTCCCTCCAAAGCAAACTCGATAAAACGTTCTTTAAGGATAATTTCCCTGAGTACTTCGGGGTCATTTACTTCTTCATCGGTCAAGCCAGGTAATCCTGCGCGATAGCGGATCATATCGAAATACTTTTTAATTTTCTCTTTATCCCTCGTTACTGTAATATTATCGACCGTATACGTTCCGGTTAGCTCATTGAGTGCCTCCACATAATTCAAAAGAATCTCGGCATACCGGATGCGGGCAAAAGCCTTTTTTGAGACTTTCCCGAAAAAGAAATTATCGTCCGGATGGGTGTATTTGCGGAAAGAATATCCGCTCAACAATCGATCATCCGGATCGGATCCCACGATAGCACCGGAATTTCCATCGGCACTATAGTTTACAAAGAAATTACTATAAGCGGACCCTCCGGTTGTACTTAACCCGTAAAACTTTGCACCACTAAACATGATGGTTGCATAGAACCGGTATTCCCTATTTGCGTACATGTTAAATGTACCGGCCGGAAGCAAATAATCGGAAAAAAATTCATCCGTTAATGTATAACCAGTTGCTGAATATTTATATTCCGGCAAGATGGTTTTATTGATAGTCCCTCCATCTCTCATATAATATGCATCAACTAGCTTTTGTGTTGCATTCAAGCCGTTCCAGCCGTAAAGAAATAACGGATGAGTGCCTTGTTGAATCCGATTTAATGAAGTTGCTTCAGAATCATCTCCCCATATACATTCAACATTTTTGTACATAATGGTTTCCCCATTAAACATATCGCTATAAGAATGATAAACATCAATATCTCCTGCTCCCTCCGGGAAACTTGCTGTGGGAACATTTGGGGCCAGTAATGGGGAATTTTCTTTGCGAGGCTTTATGTGCAAACCATATACACCTTGGTCTTCAGCCAATTGGATTACACGGTAAGCTGCCACAGCAGCTTCTGCCCATTTTTCATTGTCCTCGGTCTGACTGATAAAATGAGAGCCATCCACATTCATCCAATTTGAATAAAACTGATTATTACCATTGTACAAGGGACTGGCAGCATAAAGCCTGAGACGCGATATCAAACTTAAAGCAGCACCTCGGGTGGGTCGCATCCAATACGCATCAATTTGTTGCTCCGGGAGAATTGCCGCTGCTGCTTCCAAATCCTCGCAGATATACTCTACACATTCATCGTACGAACTTCTCGGCAAGGCAAGAACATCCAATGTTTGATCATATCCCTGAGGCACATCAGGAGTTATGACAACTGGACCGTATTGCTCCAATAGTTTAAAATAAAAATACCCCCTTAGAAAGAGTGTCATGCCCATAATTTCTCTTTTTTCTAATGTTGTGGCATCCTTGCACTCATCTATATGTGTAAGGATGGTATTGGCCTTACGAATTCCCTTGTAGAAATGTCCCCAATTCTGGAAATAAGAAGATGTTGCATCCATCTCATTAGCAGAGAAATAATTCTGCGGAAATGTTCCCCTTTTATATGTCCAGAAAGCATCATCTGATCCAACCATATAAGGATAATGTGCTGTTTCAGCATGAGAGCCTGCTTCAGGCAAAATATAAGTAGCTGTATTCCATAAATAAGCATCGATGAAATTTTTTCTTGCAAAAACAGAATCTGCGCTGAACACATCCATAAAATAAGGATCTACATTCAAGTACTGACAAGAAATGTTAAAGCAAAGAATCACTAATCCAGTGGCTATTGTAGCAATAAAGTATTTTTTCATACCCAAATCATTAGAAGTTCATAATAAAATTTAACGTATATCTGCGTTGGATAGGATAGGATCGTCCATTTGACGCAGCTTGTTCAGGATCCCACAATTTGACACTGTCCCAGACCCATAAGTTTTCTCCAATAATTGACATGTCTATTGACTCCAACGCAAGACTTCGAATAAAACTGCTTTTTAGACGATAAGCCAACTCAACATTTTTCAGACGCAAGTAATCATTCCCTTTCAGCCAGAATGTGGAAGGCTGTTCGTTATTTTGAGAACTTCCGTAACTAAGACGGGGAAAATGAGCGGTAGGATTCTCGGTATTAGGATCACCTGAATATTCAGCCGGAATCCATCGATTGGATTTTTCATTCGCAATAGTGAGGACATTGCCAATATTACCACCACTATATGGGAAGTAGTTTCCGCTATAGAGAAACTTCGACCTAGCCGCTCCCTGAAAAAACACACTTAGTGTCCAACTTTTATGGGTTACCTCACCTGCTATTCCGTATGTTATTTGTGGAATATTAGAATAATCGAAATAGACATAATCTTCCGTATCAATCTTTCCATCGCCATTCACATCCTTATACCTTATATCCCCTGGTAAAACCTCACCAAATTGTTTTGGACTGCTTAATATTTCCTGTTCATCTTTGAATAGGCCCAATGCAATTAATCCGGTATGTGAGTTATAGATATGCCCGGTCTTTGCTTTATAGGGATATTTATAAGGAGGTTCTTCCCAATAGTCGACCATGTTTTGAGCATATGTGAAATTACCTCGTAGAGTAGCCCAACTCTCGGCACCAAATACATGTGTATATGAGGCTGTTGCATCAACGCCTTTGCTTGTCATCGTGCCCACATTGCCCCAAGGTTGGGATATGTTCCCAACGGTTGCTGGCAGATTGGTCCTCTCTTGAAAAATACCTTCCCTGCGGTCCCGGAAAAAATCATATACAAAGGATAATTTATCCCAAAAAGTAGCTTCAATACCGATATTATTTTTGATTGCTTTCTCCCAACGTAAATTGTCAGCACCTAATTTTGTTTCTGTAATTCCATACTTGCCTCCCCAAGCCGCAGAAGAATACTCCACAAAAGTGAAGTACGGGAACCTGTAATTAGATATTTTGTCGTTGCCGGCAGTACCATATGAATATCTTAATTTTAGAAAACTAAGACTCGGGAAAACCTGCTGGAACCAGTTATACCCACTAGGTATCCATCCCAATGCAACAGAAGGAAACAGACCGAACTGCTCTCCTCTTTTAAAATTTTCAGAGCCGGTAAATCCAAAATTTGTTTCTATCAGATACAGGTCGTCCAAAGCATACGTCATTCTCCCTGACAATCCTTGATTTCTCTCAGGTATGGCATCCGTTCCTGTCCTGTTACTTGCGGAGAATTCCTGATGAAAATAATGCATTAAACCTCCTATCCGATGTCTCTCTCCAAATAATTGTTCATAATTAACAGAACCTTCCAGATAGGTTTTCTGCTGAGAATAAGCACTTGTTTTCACTTCAAGAGGCTGACTATCAGACCTAAGCTCTAAATCCAGTTGACCATCCACCTTACGTTTATTGGAATAATACAGATCGGGCATTTTGCTACGAGTAACTACATGATTGGTATATGTATCAAAAGAGTATAACACTCGAGCTGAAAGTCCTTTTATCCATTGAGAAAAATCTTGCCTGATAGCAATATTCGATTGAATTCCGGTATTATTATCACTGACATATCCGGTGTGATTCAGCAATACTTCTGGCGAAACCCCTCCCAGTTCTTTTCCGTACGTCGGTAATTGCCCCGTAGAGTATCGAACCGGAACGGTTAAGGGTGTCAAATTTGCCTGCGAGTCCCAGATATAGGAGGTATTCCCCATACCGGGGCGATTCTGACTCGTCAAATAGCCATCGACTCCCAATGAAATGGTAGTACTCCTGGTTACATTAACATCCAAGTTAGACCGGAAAGAATTTTTATTATACCTTACGTTTGTATTATAATCATTCAAGCCGCTTTCCTTGTATAAAGCATCAGACGTATACGTGCTGGCACTGAGAAAATACCTGGCTACCTCTCCACCACCGGATATACTTAGATAGTGGTTGCGATTCCATGTATTCTTCTTTAATATTTCTTTTTGCCAGTCTACGT
>JAQWBH010000298.1 GCA_028707405.1 Parabacteroides sp.
TCTGAAGCAGGCTTCCGGCTATTGTATTTTCTATGGCCATTATTCCCAAAATGGATGGATCTTTCTTAATGGCAGCAATCACTTCTTTAAAGGTGTTGCATCCAATAATTTCTATTTCATCACCTTCAAAATAGTTGTGCGCAGCTATGTCGTGATACGAACCGGCTATGCCTTGAATGGCTACTTTTCTCTTCATCTTTGTATTTTATTTTTTTTGTTGTCCGATTGGTTATTCCTTATGGATATAAAAAAAGTCCCACCGTTTTACGGCAGGACTTTATATATTTTATTATTGATACAAATGTTCAATTTTTCATTCTTTACATACAAACTCCCGCCTTCACCTTGCTAAAGTAAAAGTAATAAAAGTAATATGTAAAGTAAAATCGATTCATTTCTCTATTTTTTACGCTGCAAAGTTAGCGCATTTTTTATAACTGCAAACAAAAAGTCTCTTTTTTTTCATTTGAGATTACAAATTATCATGCAATCGGATGAATAAAATACAATCGTTTATTTATTGTTCTGTTTGTCTATTTGTTCCTGAACTATAGCATCAACCACAGCTACAGTCGTCAAATTAAGAATGTCGCGTGTAGAGCTTTCAACATCTGTAAAATGTATCGGTTTGTTCAAGCCCATCTGGATCGGACCTATCGATTCAGTAATCCCCAGTTTATCAAGCAACTGATAGGCACTATTGGCTGAACTCAGATTCGGAAACAGCAGCGTGTTGACATCTTTTCCCTTTAATGTGTTGAAAGGATACATCTCATCACGTAGTTTCTGGTCTAATGCAAAATGAACTTGCATTTCACCGTCTATCATTATCTGCGGATAGTTTTTGTGCACATAATCAATAGCATCGTGTACTTTCTGCGGACTTCCCTGTTGGTCGGCGCCGAAGTTCGAATACGATAGCATGGCTATGACAGGATCAGTTGCGAAAAACTTCACAGCATCGTTTGTCAGTCTTGCCAGATCAATCAGTACTTCCGTTGAAGGATGTCGATTGATCAGTGTATCGGCAATAAAGAATGTCCCTTTTTTGCATGTGACAATATTTATTGCTCCGAAATGGTTATATGACGGACGGATGCCGATGATTTGTTCTGCCAGTTTTGTTACTTCCGAATAGCGGCTGTAAACACCTGTGATGAATGCATCAGCATCGCCTGTAGCGACCATCATCATTCCGAAAGCATTACGGTTAACCATTTTTTCGCAAGCTTCGGCATAAGTTACACCTTCGCGAGCCTTACGATCTGAAAGGATACGTCCGTATCTGTATCGGCGATCCGATTCACGGTCGTGACGCATATTGACGATTTCAATGCCTTCGAGACTGATATTCTCTTCGGCAGCCAGTTTTTGCAAACGCTCTTCATTACCAAGCAGGATCGGTATGCAGATCCCTTCAGTTTTGGCTTCAACAGCCGCCTTAAGCATATTGATATGATTGGCTTCAGCAAATACAACACGTTTCGGATTGGCTTTTGCCATATCTGTAAAACGGCGGAGTAACTTATTATCATAACCCATCATTTCACGCAAATGTTTTGCGTAGCTTTCCCAGTCGGTAATTGTTTTGCGTGACACACCCGATTTGATAGCCGCTTTGGCAACAGCACACGATACGCGCGTCAGAAGACGGGGGTCAAGAGCCTTTGGCAATATATAATCACGCCCAAAGACAGTGCGTTTTAATTTGTAGGCTGCATTAACTACATCGGGAACAGGCTCTTTAGCCAGTTCGGCGATAGCAAATACAGCGGCACGTTTCATCTCTTCGTTGATGGCTTTGGCATGTGTATCCAAAGCGCCGCGGAAGATATACGGGAATCCCAATACATTATTAATTTGGTTTGGATAGTCCGAACGCCCTGTAGCAAAAATAATGTCTTTGCGCGAAGCCATTGCGTCGGCATAAGAAATTTCCGGATTCGGATTGGCCAGTGCGAACACAATCGGGTTCTCGCTCATCGAACGTACCATGTCTTGTGTTAATACATCAGCAACCGAAAGTCCAAGGAACATATCTGCTCCGACCATAGCTTCCTCCAGTGTTTTAATATCTCTCTCGGTAGCAAATTCTTTCTTTTGCTCGTTCAGGTCTGAACGGTGTATGGACAAGACGCCTTTACTGTCGCACATGATGATGTTCTCTTTGCGCACACCTAATGAAACATAGAGTCGCGTACAAGAGATCGATGCAGCTCCCGCACCGTTGACAACAAGTTTTATCTCATCTATCTTTTTGCCCGATATTTCCAATGCATTCAGCAGTCCGGCAGCCGAAATGATAGCTGTTCCATGCTGGTCGTCGTGCATAACCGGAATATTCAGTTCTGCTTTCAGTCGTTTTTCAATTTCAAAGCATTCAGGCGCTTTGATATCCTCCAGATTGATACCTCCAAAAGTAGGAGATATGGCTTTTACTGTTTGTATAAACTTTTCAGGATCTTTTTCATCAACTTCGATATCGAATACATCTATTCCGGCAAATATTTTGAACAACAGCCCTTTGCCTTCCATCACCGGTTTTCCGGCCAGCGCTCCGATATTCCCCAAGCCTAACACAGCTGTCCCGTTAGAAATGACGGCTACAAGATTTCCTTTAGATGTATATTTATATGAATCCAAGGGATTTTTTTCTATCTCCAGACAAGGTTCTGCCACACCCGGTGAATAAGCCAGCGACAAATCATTTTGTGTACTGTACGGTTTTGTGGGAACTACTTCTATCTTTCCCGGCTTTCCTTCGGAATGATACCGAAGCGCCTCTTCTTTCGTAATTTTAGCCATTGATTTTCTTTTCTAATTATTCTCTGAAATCAGCTACAAAGATAGTAAAAATCTTTCCTATTCGTCGCTTTATAAGCTTTTGTTTATTTCGTCGATATAATTCAGTACTTCTTCGCGACCGTCTTTTTTTTCAGCGGAGGTAATAAATACGGGAGGCAGTTCTTCCCATGTCTCCAGCAGTTTACTCTTATAATTATTAATATTCTCCGCTAGTTTACTCTTGCTAAGCTTGTCGGCTTTTGTAAATATGATTGAGAATGGAATACCATCTTCACCTAGTTTTTCCATAAATTGCAGATCAATTTTTTGTGGTTCGAGGCGGCTGTCGAGGAGTACGAACAGATTAGTGAGCTGTTCGCGGTTGTGAATATAATTATTAATGACCGACCATATTTTCTCACGTTCGCTTTTTGCTCTTTGTGCAAATCCATAGCCGGGAAGATCCACCAGATACCATTCATCGTTAATAAGAAAATGGTTTATAAGTGTTGTCTTTCCAGGCTTTTGTGATGTAAGTGCAAGTGCTTTTCTTCCCGTTATCATATTAATAAGAGAAGATTTGCCTACATTGCTTCGTCCGACAAATGCATATTCGGGTTTGTTTCCCGGAGGGCATTTTGTGACGTCTGTATTGCTTATTTCAAATGTTGCGCTTTTAATTTCCATGTTGATGTTGTTTTTAATACCTCTTTTCTATTTCCGTTCCGGGAAAATAATGTTCAAGGATTTGTTTATAATCGAAACCTTGCGTACTCATCACGGCAGCACCGATCTGGCAGAGTCCGACGCCATGACCCCAACCGGCACCTGTCAGAACGAATGCCTGAGGAACGTTATTCTGGATGTTGCGTTTGTCGACAACGAAGGCCGAACTATAAAGATGCGTTTCCGATAATATTCGTCTTATTTCCAATTCTTTTCCGATGATAAAGGAGTTATGAGTTCCTATAATTTTGAGTCTGACAATCCGGCCGGAAGTGCCTCTTTCGAGCGGGACTAAATCGAGAATCTCGCCAAAATCAATGCCGCTCTTGCGATAAACGAGTTCGGAAAGTTGTGTTTGTATATATACGACTTTCCAACGGTAGAAATCGGTTGTTTCATTATCATAGTCGTTCAATACCTGCTCCAGGATAGCATGATTACTGCTGTTGCAATAAGCTGGAGGCGACGTTCGTATCCACGAATCAGCCTCTTTTTCGATAGTGAGATCCGGAAGCTCTTCTGATTGACCGTCGTATAAAGTCGTCAGATAAGGGTGGTGAACCGGCTCCCAACAGTTTTCGAATAGTTCGGTTACTCCACCGCAGCATTTTGAGAAGCGTGTGTCGCAGATTTTATTGTCTTCAACCAGAACTTCGCCGCGTGTCTCGTTGATAATATTCATTACGTTTGGCGAGATGATACGTGTCATTCCCTGATATCTCTGGCAATGGTCGTCGGCACAGACATCGAACAGTTCATGATCTTCATGATCATACCAGCGGATCAGTTGCTCGTTGTCACGTGTAATATTCTTATATTTTCTTTTTTCCTGTTTGTGTTCCCGCTTCTGTTCCACTTGCGAAAACAACCAACTTCTGGATATAACTACATGTGCTTTGAGGAATTCTTTCGGCGCTGTCGGTTTCATCTCCGAAGAGATGACACTTGCCAGATACTCTTCTGCATCGACCTGATTGATAGCTAAAATTCCTTTTTTTGTAGCAATCAGGTTAAGCGCACCTTTGAAACTTTGATCTTCCTGTCGCTCCCAATGAAATTGAATGCCGATAGTGACGGCTTTCAGTTCGAAGAATGAATCAGGTGTTACCGGTTCAAAAAATATTTCATTGTATCGTTTTCCGTTGAACATCAGCTGTCCGTTGATGCATATCACGCGTTGTTCGTCTTTCAGAAATGAACCGGTTTCGGTGTGGACATATTCTCCGTGAAAAACGAAAGAGATGGCTTTCTCCGTCATGATACCTACATTAACTACAGGTGCTTCCATTATTTTTCCTCCTTTTTTGTTTTTAATGAGCTGATCGCTAAATACGCTATCAGTGCGATGTATACGAGTAAGGCAATGATTTGTGCCGGATTGCTCTCAAACCATTCTTCATTTATTATGTTCAGTCCCGCAAAACGTAAGCCTGCACTTACGACTCCCATCAAGGCGCCTCCGGCAATGAATCCCGATGCAAGTAGCGTGCCTTTTTCAATACGGGCATTGTTTAATGCTTTGTCTTTGCTGCGGCTCCCCACATACCAGCTGATGGCTCCACCTATAAGCAACGGGGTGTTGAGCTGTATAGGTATGAACATTCCCAATGCAAAAGCCAACGCGGGCACTTTGCAGAAGTTTAGGATTATGGCTATTGCTGCACCTATAGCGTATAATACCCAAGGTGCGCCCGATCCGCTCATCAGCGGCTCGATAACCGCTGCCATGGCATTTGCCTGCGGAGCAGCCAGCTGCCCGGTTGTGAAGCCGTAGGTCTGATTCAATATCAGGATAACAAAGCCCACTGTGGCTGCCGATACCAGGGTGCCCAGAAATTTCCAGCTTTCCTGCTTTTTCGGCGTGCTTCCTAGCCAATATCCGATTTTCAGGTCGGTGATAAAACCACCGGCCATGGACAAAGCCGTACAAACGACACCTCCGATGATCAGAGCCGAAACCATTCCTGCTGTTCCTTTCAGACCAACGGCCACCAGAATAATAGATGAAAGAATAAGTGTCATCAATGTCATACCGGATACAGGGTTTGTTCCAACGATAGCAATGGCATTTGCCGCAACTGTCGTAAACAGGAATGCGATGATGCCGACCAGCAGTAGACCAATGGCAGCGTAATACCAGTTATCCAATACGCCTAGCCAGAAGAACAGAAACATGACTATCAGCGCGGCGAATAATCCGAATGCTATTACTTTCATGGAAAGATCTTTTTGCGTCCGGATCATATTTTGATCTGTACCGGCTTTACTGCCTTTAAGCTCTTTGGAAGCCAGTCCGACAGCGCTTTTTATGATGCCCCATGATTTGATAATGCCTATAACGCCGGCGGTAGCGATGCCTCCGATGCCGATGTGACGCGCATAAGTGGTAAATATTTCTTCAGCGCTCATGCTACCCACCGTAGCGGTGATGGCTGCGTTACCGAAAGTCAGAACATCGTTGCCGAAAACAGCCGACATAAGCGGGACGATG
>JAQWBH010000299.1 GCA_028707405.1 Parabacteroides sp.
AGCAACTGCGGCACGCAGGGAAGAACCCAGATATACTGATGTAGAACTCGATATTATTCAAGATGGAACTGACCCGGACATTTATCCAAATGTTAACTGGCAGGATGAGATATTGAACAGGAACTCTTTAAGGCAATCTTATTATGTAAGTGCACGAGGAGGAGCAAAGGTTGCAAAATATTTTCTTAGTTTAGGTGGAAGTAGCGAAACTGCTGCCTATAAGTATGACAATACAAGTGTATATGGTTCTAACGTAGGGTATAATACCTATAACTACCGGGCAAATATCGATCTTGACTTGTCCCCATCCACTGTCCTCTATTTCGGAATGGATGGATACCTTTCAATTAATAACCAACCGGGGGTTGCAAGCACGGACTATATCTGGCAGGCACAATCGCAGATAAATCCCCTCACTTTGCCTGTTATATATTCCAATGGACAATATCCAGCGGTAGGCGCCGAAGCAATGACCTCTCCCTCCGTGATGGTAAACAACATGGGTAGACGTACAGATCAAAAATTTGATGGTAAGTTTACGTTAGCACTCAATCAGGATTTATCCATGTTGATGGAAGGATTAAAAATAAGGGCCCAAGGCGCATATGATATAGTGAGTTGGTTCAGTGAAAACCGTTCTATTCAACCGGCTTTATATCAGGCTGTCGGCCGTGATAGCCACGGAAAGTTGATTACCGTACTGAGAGTTCCTTCAAGTTCAGCAAATTACAGTAAAAATACTGATTTAAGCCGTAAATATCATTTTGAAAGCACATTAAGTTACGAAAAGCTATTTGGAGAAAGTCATCGGGTCTCCGGGTTGGTATATTATTACATGAGTGATTATAAGCGGGCAAGCGAGGGATACACGAACCTGAACTCGATTCCGATTAGATATCAAGGTCTATCAAGCAGACTGACATATGGCTATAGGGATATCTACATGATAGATTTCAACTTTGGATACACCGGTTCCGAAAACTTTCAGCCGGGACGTCAGTTTGGCTTTTTCCCATCACTTGCGTTGGGTTGGGTACCCACTGAATACAAATGGATGAAAGAGACGTTGCCTTGGTTAAATTTTTTAAAGATTAGAGGCTCGTACGGATCGGTGGGTAACGACCGCCTTACTTCGCGACGTTTTCCATACCTGTCGCTGGTAACCACTAGTAATATAAGTGTATGGGGTTCAACCCCTGTAGAAGGTGTGAACGAATCTGTAATCGGTGCGGATAACCTTGAATGGGAGAAAGCAGTGAAAGCCAATATTGGTTTTGAAGGCCGTTTATTGAACAATCGACTTTCATTTGTGGTAGATGTTTTTCAGGACCGTCGCGACGGTATCTTCCAGCAACGGGTTCAAGTGCCGTATTATGTCGGGTTAGTTACGATGCCGTTTGGTAATGTTGGAAAAATGACAAGTTACGGAACCGATGGGAATATTGAGTATTCACGTGATTTAAATAAAGATATTCGAGTTACCTTGAGAGGGAATTATACTTTTTCGCGTAATAACGTGCGTAATTGGGAGGAGGCAAATCCGAAGTACCCATACCAGGAATTATCTGGTTATCCATACGGAGTGATACGAGGTTATATATCTGAAGGATTATTCAGGAACCAACACGATATTGATACCAGTCCAGTACAATCTTTTGGAACCGTAATGCCCGGGGATATTAAATACCGCGACGTAAACGGAGATGGAATTATTGATGCGGACGACCGTGTCCCTCTTTCTTACAGTACTTATCCTTTGCTTATGTATGGTTTTGGTGGTGAATTTAAATATAAAAACTTATCAATAGGAATTCTGTTTAAGGGGACCGGTAAAACCGATTACTTTCACGTAGGACAAGATGGAAATGGAATGGGATATGTTCCGTTTCACGGAGCCAACATGGGAAATGTCTTATCGATTGCGAAAGATCCCAAAAATAGATGGATCCCGAAAGAATATGCAATAAAAAACGGTATTTCTTCGGACCTGGCAGAAAATCCCAATGCTCGTTTTCCCAGGCTTTATTATGGATACAACAACAATAACTCACAATTATCCGATTTTTGGAAAGGAAACTCTCGTTACCTGAGACTACAAGAAGTTACGCTAAATTATAATTTCAAGCATCGGATATTACAAGCGATCAACGTCTCGTCTATTGATCTTCAGTTGGTTGGAAACAATTTGTATGTATGGGATAAAGTAAAATTGTTTGACCCTGAACAGGCACGCTACAATGGAAGGGTTTACCCTATTCCAACTACATATGCTATTCAGATTTATGTAAATATGTAACATTTAACAAATAAATATATGATATTGAATATGAATTACACAAATAAAAATATCCATTATGCGAGAAAGTTTAAAATATTGCTTGTCGGGAATTTACTCTTTGTTTTTTCTTTTACAATCGCTTTGACCTCGTGTAATTACCTTAGTGTAGATGACTATTTTACCGATGAATTGAAGCTGGATTCTGTTTTCGCTTCGAAGCGGTACATTGAAGCATACATGTGGCAAACTGCTAGCATGTTTCCAAATGAAGCAAATCTATATCGTAGCGGTTACACCCCAGGTCCATTGGCAACTGATGAGGCATTTACCTTAGCTTCAGCAAGTGGATATAATGGCCTCGATTTCGTGTTAGGTTCACTATCCGAAAGTAATTTAGGATCGTTGTCCAACTGGTATTCTACATATTACAAAATCATTCGCAAATGCAATACCATTTTGAATCGGATAGACGAAGCAAAAGATTTAAACACAATTGAGCGGTTTTCGATCATTGGAAATACACGTTTTATCAGGGCATATGCCTATTACCGACTGTTAATTGATTGGGGGCCGCCAATCCTTTTAGGGGATGAGGTGGTCAACTCCAATGAAGATTTATTCTATTATGATCGTCCTCGTGCAACGTATGATGAAACCGTGGATTATATTTGTAACGAATTGGAGGAGATATCTTCATGGTTGCCTGAGAGTTTGCCGCTGATGGAGTTTGGGCGACCGACAAAGGGTACTGCATATGCATTGATAGCCAAGGTGAGACTGTTTCATGCAAGCCCTTTGTTCAACGGTGGAAGTGCTGCCCGAACTTTTTTCGGTACATGGAAACGCACCTTTGACGGAGTACATTTCGTTTCACAAAGCTACGACGAAACCCGCTGGGCATTAGCCGCTGCCGCAGCGAAAAGAGTAATGGATATGGGGCTCTATCGACTGCATACTGTCGATGCTAACGGACTAACACCTACTCTTCCAACAGGAATAACTTCAGATCCTGACTTTTATAAGAATTGGAACGATGGAGGAGCTGCAGGAATTGATCATCTTCATTCATATGCTGATATGTTTAATGGTGAGTCGGTCATTCCTGCTAATCCTGAATACGTATGGGCACGCAATGTGACATCAGGTAATTTAGATTTCGAATTAGTATTTCCTGTATCAAACGGTGGATACAACACTCTTGCCGTAACCCAGAAAGTAATTGATTCTTACTTGATGATCGATGGCTGGGATATTGATAATTCTAGTGATGAATATCCCTATTCGGAAGATGGTTTCACCTCCAGTGTAAATACTTTTTCAGGTTATCGGCTTAACGCTGAAGTGTTTAATATGTATGCAAACCGAGAAATGCGGTTTTATGCTTCCATAGGTTTTAGCGAGTGTTATTGGCCTATGTCTTCTTCCACCCAGGTTGGAAATTATAATCAAACCATAACATATTATTACGATTCGCCTAATGGGAAAACGGGAAATGAGACAGGAAGAATGGTTCCTGTCACGGGATATGTCTTGAAAAAGTTTGTCCATCCAAGTGATGCTTTGCAAGGCACGAACGCTAGGACAATGGGCAAGGCATTTGCAATGATCCGTTATGCTGATGTACTACTTTGGTATGCTGAATCGCTCAACAACCTCACTGCAAACCACACAGTTGAATTGGGAGGGAAAACCTATACGTTAGGACGTGATGTCGACGAAATCAAAAAAGCATTCAACCAGGTGCGTCATCGCTCTGGAGTGCCGGGATTGACTGACCAAGAATTAGCAGATGCTTCCAAAGTACAAGAACTACTTGAGCGCGAACGAATGATTGAATTTGTTGGAGAAAACCAACGTTATTACGACGTTCGTCGTTGGGGAATCTATGAGAAAACGGAGAACGAAACGATAACAGGAATGAACATTGAAAGTCCCAGAGACGGTTTTTATAGGAGAGTGGTGCCCAATACATCTAGGATTGGCGAACGTATCGTCAATAAACGAATGGTATTTTTACCAATACCTTTAAGTGAAGTACGGAGGTTACCTTCTCTTGACCAGAATCCGGGTTGGAAAGACTAGTTAAATTAAAGTTAATAATCAAGAAAAATATAGATATGAAAAATATGAATAATAATATTCCTGCTATCTTAATAATATTCCTGCTTGGATTGTTGTCGTGCGATAACGACGAAATCTTCAAAACAGAGCAATATAAAAATGTATTTGCACTGATCAGTGGGACAGATAATATTTACTCCAAGTATTATGATTTAAGAGAAGAGGAATCAATAGGTTATTTGTCGGCCTCATGTGGAGGTACCAATCTGACAACCAGAGACATTAATATGTCTTTGGTTGAAGATCCCTTATTGATTGAAGCATATAATAAAACCAATTACGATGTGGAATACAATAAATATGCTCACCAGTTGTCCAAGAGCAAGTATGATATTGATTCCTATAAACTCAGGATACCGGCAGGAGAAATCAAAGCTTCATTACCTATTCGAATCAGACCCGAAGGACTTTCTCCTGACTCTATTTACTTTATTCCTATAAGAATCGATTCACACGACAGTTATGAAGCTAATCCGGATAAAAACTATGTTCTCTTTGAAGTTCGCATAAAGAACTACTACGCAAATGCTGAAGGTACTACGTATAACCTGAAAGGAAACGAAGATAATAGAAATATTTTCGGAACAAAGATCATGCATCCTCTCAGTGCAAATAAGGTACGTATCATGGCCGGAACAGAGGCCTATACGTCGAATATTGAGATGCATAAAAAATATGCTTTAATTTTGAATATCAATGAAGAAAACAAGGTTCACATCACTCCCTATGGTGATATTCAGGTAAACCAGATTGACGATGATTTTGAATACCCAAACACCTTTAATGTGACATTTGATGGTTATAGATACTATAAAACGTTTCTTCTTCGTTACAATTTTACAATAAATAATAAAACCTATCAGATGAGAGAAGAATTACGGCTTCAGTTTGATCCTGAAAACGAGGATGAACAGTAATCAATTAAAAGTTAACTAATCAGAATAAAAGGTTTAATATGAATAAAATAGTAAAAACTGTTGCGTACGTGCTTTTGATCGGATGCTTTACAGGATGTGATTCCTACGAGCGCACCCCTGTAGAAAAATCAATCTATGTAAACCATCAATCGCTGAGTATGCTTGTAGGTGACCAATTACAGTTAACGGCTAGTCCTACTGAGGTAACCTATAATTGGAAAAGCGAAGATTCTGCAGTGGCTGCCGTCAACTCATCCGGATTGGTAGAAGCAGTCGGGGAGGGAGCTACAAATATAGTTGTTTACCGTGATGATATTGAGGTAAAAGTTCCAGTAGCAGTAAGCCAAAGGATACGTCTGGAGAAAATTGAATTTGCGGAATCATCTGTAGATTTAGCTATTGGAGATAAATTAACACTAAATGCATTGCCAATTCCTCATAATGCCAATGATTATAATCGTTTCTATTGGTCATCGGGTAATGAAAACGTTGCTGTTGTAGATGTAATGGGGCAAGTTACAGCAATAGCACCAGGCATAGCTACTATTACTGCTAAAGGTGGTGTCCTAAGTGGGACAATGGAGGTAAAAGTATTTAGAAGTGCCAATGTTGCTTTGCAAAGAACTGTGAGAGTGAGTAGTGTTTATTCCGCCTCCTATCCTGGAGAAAAAGCAGTTGACGG
>JAQWBH010000300.1 GCA_028707405.1 Parabacteroides sp.
GCATACCACAATAAGATAAACCACCGGCTATGACTGGGATTTCTCCAGGTAACATTTTATCAGAAGTTAGTCCTTCACCTTTTAACACCCTTACATCAGCATCTTTTAGTGTCTTCCTTTCCCATTTACCCATAGTATCCCAACCCCCTTAAAAAGCCGATAAGTTTTTCCTCCGCAGCGGTACGTGTTTCTGTGAGCTGCTTTGCTGATACAGCGTACTTCTCCCAGAGGTTTTGCAGAGCTTTTACCGTTTTATCGAGTTCTGCTTTCAGGTATTTATCTAGTTCAGCGATAAAGCCCTCTCGCAGAAGTTCCATCACAAGCGTTTCACATTGCTCAGCTGTCAGTTTTTTACGTATGGAGTCAATTTTCTCCTGCAGTTCGGTCTGGGCCTTTTTCAGAGCTTTGTTTGCCTTGCTTTTTTCGGACTTCAGGTCTTTTATCATTTTAAGGGATGCTTTCGCTTCTTCCGTCCCCAGAGTCTTCAAGTATTTTTCAATATCCGAAACCTTGACTTCCTTGGCTTCGTTCGCTTCTTCACCCTCGTCGTCGTCGCTTTCGCCCATGTCAATGCTCTCTGCGTAACTTTGCAGTTCAGCAGCGGCGCTCTCCGCGTCACGTTCCAAGGATTCAAGCTCGGCAAGTTCGGTGGCGAAGTGTTCCTTGGCTATCTTTTCGTCGGAAACAAGCGCAGCAACAAAGCCCTCCGCGCTGATGGTCTTAAACACATTCTTGATGGAAATGACCTCTTTAACAGTCACCTTTGTATTGCTGTCGCCGTCCGTCTCGATTTCCGTGGATTCCCGCACGGTATAGCTGTGTTCCCACCAGTTGGCGAACACCCCGATGCATTGGAATCTGTCCAATACGCCGAGCGGCTCAAGCGTCTCACGCAAGAGTTCGGTGTACTTGCGCTTAAACTCGTAGACCTGTACCGTCTTCCCTATTAGCGAGATTTCGGCGGCAGCTTTCGTCCACCAGCCATTAGCGGCTTCAGAAACCCTGTCGTTGGCTGCGGTCACACCTGCGTTCGATTGTATCGCCTCCTTGATACCGGTTTTGTCGGCGTGGATGAAGTCAGCGTATCCATCCCCCCGGTCTGAAAACAGGTCGCTTTCAGCAATGCCATACTTTGTCACCAGTCCGTTCAGGGCTGTGATTTCCGCAGCTGGAACGCCGCCGAAAAGGTGTGCCTTTACGTCGTGCGGCTCTGCTGGTGGAGTGTTATCAACATAGCGACGAATATTCAAATTGCAGTCATTGCCCTTTTCATCAATTATTTCACTTCTCGTTACAATGCGGGAGTAGCCAGGCACTTCAAGGAAATTGTCAAAGACATATACAATCTTCTCGATGTCCTCCGGACGTAGGAAGTTCTGGTTGCGTCCTTCGCCATACTCCGCATCGGCGTTTATGATTAGGATGCTATCCTTCAGTCGTTTCGGTTTCTTCTTGTTTATCACAAGCAGACATGCTGGAATGGTCGTACCATAGAAAAGATTCGGCGGCAAGCTTATGATCGCCTGTACAATATCCTGCTTGTCAATCAGTATTCCTTTACGGATACGCTGTTCCGATCCGCCACGGAAGAGTACGCCGTGGGGCATAACCGTTATCATGATGCCGTCGTCCTTGGTTGACGCTATCATGTGTTCCACAAACATCAGGTCAGCTTTCTTTCCAGTTTCTGGAGCGAAGCCGTACTGAAAGCGGTTCGGCAGTTTCATTCCCGCTTGGGAGTAGTTTTGCGAGAACGGTGGATTTGCGATGACACGGTCAAATTGGCGTGTTTGGGTTGGGTCTTTTTCGTCCGTCCAATGCGGTTCGCCGATGGTGTCGCCGTGCTGAATATCCGCATCTTTGATATCATGCATTATCATATTCATCTTGCAGATGGACCACACAGAAGCCGCATCATCCTGTCCAAATAGCGATAAGTCGTCGGCTCGACCTCCGTTTTCCTCCACGTACTGTTTGCTATGAATCAGCATACCGCCTGAACCTACCGTTGGGTCATATACGCGATTACCAGCCGCCGGCTTAATTAGGCGCACCATAAGTTGCACCACCGGAGACGGGGTGTAAAATTCGCCACCCTTTTTACCTGCACTATCTGCGAAGTTTTTAATCATATATTCGTATGCCGCACCTAATAGGTCGGGAAACACGAAGTCATCATTTGTTAGTCGATATTTATTGAAATGACCAATCAGCTTAATCAGCTTTGCGTCATTAATAATCTGCTTGGACTTCACCTTCTTGCCAAAATCAATATTCGAGAGCACACCTTCAAGTGAGGGGTTGCTCTTTTCTATTTTTGTAAGAGCCCGTTTTAGTTTGGAAGCAACTTCTGTTTTAAGGTGCAGAATACCCGTCCATTTTTCTGATTTTGCTGCAGTGCCGAGTTCGTGCTCCTCACAAGTCCAGCGAGCCTCCCACGGCACGAAGAACACTTTTCCATAGTTGGCTGGTTCCTCAAGTTCCTTCGATACGCGCTCCGCCGACCAGCCCCGTGCCTCAAAATTTGCTTTTAGTTCAGCCCGTTTCACGGCGAAGTTATCTGACAGACGTTTTAAGAACAGCATCCCGAAGATGTATTCTTTAAACTCGGACGCATCCATCTTGCCGCGCAGGATGTCGGCCGCTTTCAAAAGATGGTTTTCGAGTTGTGAAATAGTTAACTTTGCCATAATCCTATTCTCCTTTAACTCAACAGCATGAGAGCTTCTGTGCTCAACGATGAGACTCTCGGGATGTGAGTTTTTCCATATTTATCAAGGGCGGCCAGTATAACCTCCTTGTGATTGTCCACCAGAGTCTTGGTGGTTTCTGTTTCTGTGATAATCAGCATATCGTATTCATCATAGATCGCTATGCTGTTTATAAGTGCAATGCTCAGTTCCTTGTATTTATCATGATTGCCTAATGATGCCACTATATATGCCCAATGTTCATAATTCGCATAATCCTCGTACTGCGATGGCAGAAGACTAATCGAAGGATCAAACATATCGGCATCCGGGTTATTTAACTTCCATACATAGTTGTAAAAATTACGGTTCAATATGCCTTCGATTTCGTAACTGCCGCTGGGTAACCGTTTCAGTTCATCGAGCCTCTTGTATGCGGCATCCTCGGAAATATTGCACGTCTCCATAATGCCATAAGCATTCTCGCAGGAGTGAATCTTACGAATCACTGCAGATGGTGACAGAAATGCCGACGCGAAGAAGTGCGCCTCTACTTCAAGCACCCCATAGTCCTCATCCGTTAGCCCCAAACGCACCTCGCCACTCGCACCTCGTTGGAATGATGTTAGCGTAAATTCCACGAAGTGGCCAAGAAAGATGTGTCCTAGCTCGTGAGCAATCGTCCAGCGGATACGACGTTCGCTTCCGATGCGATCGTCATAGACCACGAGGTATTCCTTATCGCCACGGTACTTGTGAGTTTCTCCGTCAATACGGTCGCTGCTGTTCCTTCGCATCAAGGTCGCGAGGAAAGCATTCTGCGCATTCCGCCTATCGAATTCAAAAGGGTCTGCACACTGCGTTTTTTCCTTTAACTCAGTGTATGACACGATGTGGATCTCAGGGTAATGCTCACTAATCCGGAAAGGGTCAATTGGGAGTGTGGTTGCTCCTATGTCAGCGAGAACTTCATACGCACGTCTAACGGCAAATGCAAAACGCGGTTTACTTGGTATCGTCCTTTTTCTTGACATAGTTAAAAAACATCTCCATTTGTTCGACTAATCGGTCGTAATCACTATCGTCCATATCACTACTGCGAGCCAGCCCGTCGATTATCTTTTGGGCTGTCTGCTGCTGTTTCTCCGTTTTTAGATCTGGAAAAACACGCTCAATCATCGGAATGTCACCGTCGTCACTCTTGTATCCTGCTATGAGCAATAGATCATCCTTTGGAATGCCTAGAGCTTCCGCAAGTGCATTCAGAACAGGAACAGACGGATTAGTCCGTTCGCCTGTTTCGATACGATGAACTTCAGAATGGCTAATACCAGCCTTCTCCGCCAAAGCTCGCTTTGACCAGCCCTTACCGAGCCTTCTATCCTTTATCATTTCACCTAGAGAGTTCATGGTTTCCACCTCCAATTCGAATTATATCACCAGTGTAACCTAAAAGCAACATTTTATTTATTTTTCTTTTTATTGACTACACGCATTGAGCATATGCGTGTTTCTTATGAGAACTATATCCTATTTTATATTGACAATCAGACGGCCTTCTTATACAATAATTACGTACCTGATTGACAACATTATTAAGGAGTGGTTTCTCAATGACACCAAACAGAACATACATTACGAAACTGGTGAACGAAAGAGGATGGTCTGACAGTGAATTAGCCAGGCAGATGGGCATATCCCGTGCCGAAGCAAATCGATTTATGAAAGGTCAACGCAGCGGAGGCAAGAAGTTGATGGGTGGTCTTTTAAGAGCGTTCCCTAACGAATCAATCGAAACGCTTTTTATTTTGCCCACTCCGTCACCTATAAACAACAATAGTACTAATTTTACAGCCGATGAGTTGCGTTTAATGGAACTCGTTCCCGTGAAAAATCTCAACAACGCCCTTGTAGCCAAGATGGATGCACGGAATGGAGTAATTGAGGTAGCCGAACACGGCTACACCACTCAATTCAAAGTTCCGGAAGGTACTGATATTCAAGTCATTCATTATCTGCCGCCCAGTAAACCATCTAAACAACGATAGATATAACAACTGAATAGTTTCCCACCAGAGCGCGAGACGACAGTGTGGAATGCCTGAACTAAGTTCGGCATTTCTACGTCGCCATCGCGCTTTTTATTTTCCTTTTATGTACCTTATCGTCTACATAATTCATTTTATAGAACTCAATAAAAACAAAGGAGCCAATCTATGTCAACAAATGAACTCGCTCGCCCACCGCCTAGGCGTGCCGACGCAGACAACCAACCCCGTATCGGACAAGCCTATCAACTTTCAAATCACAGGAGGAAAGATATGACAAATTCAGACAATCAGAAGTACTTAATCCCAATGGAAGTCACCAAAGAGACAATCAAAGATTTTAACTTAGATAGTTCGCAAGTGGTGCCAGCAAAAATCGGAAACAAAATTGTGTCCGCCATCATGGTTCCGGCAACCAAAGAACAGTACGACGCCTATATGCAACCCCTGTGGGCGGAAATCAAGCGTGAAGAACGTAGCCGCCGCTGCACGGTTAGTGATGGTAAAGGTAAGCTCAAACGTTGCGAATTGGACTGTAAGGCCTGCGAAAAGATGAAGGACGGAGCTCCACTTTCGCTTGAGTCTTTCTTCGAAGAAACAGAGCTTGAATTCGAGGACCCCGACGCGAATCAGTGCGAAGCAATCCTAACTGCAATGCTCTTTGAAGACCTTCTCGAAAAGCTACACAGCCAGGCCCCTGAGTTAGCAACAATCTTTGAAATGCTTTATGACGGAAAGTCGCAGCGTACCATTGCAACCATCATTGGCAAGCCACAGTCTTCATTAAACTACATGGTCAAGCGCATGGAGAAAATCATCCAACAACACATTCGAAGAGAAGATTTTTCAAGATAAAACAACGAGGCGGTAGTTCTACAACGGGGCTGCCGCCTTCAAATTGTAACAACAGTTCTATAGCCTCAACCCTATACAAAAACAGCAGTTCTGTGCACTCGCAGAGCAAAAAGTAGTTCTCTAGCCTCAACCTAACAATTCCTTTAAGGCTTATGCTAATTTGAAAGATAAAAAAGAAAGGTTCCAAGCTATCGGCGCTCGTTGCCGAAAGTTTGGAAACCTCTGATTTCAGGGCTTTTGGGGCCTGTTATTTATCTTTTCGTGACATCAAGACGACCGTCTCCACGTGGCCCGAGTTGCCATTATTGATGTCAGCGTTCTTGGGAACAGGTCAACTGTTTTTTAGCGCTTTCACGGTATTTGGAAACATATCAACGATTTT
>JAQWBH010000301.1 GCA_028707405.1 Parabacteroides sp.
GAGGCAATACTCATACTAGAATACTATTGTCATTAAAAGAGTGAAGGTAGAACTTGTTTTCTGATTCAGAATGCCTTATAACGCTAACAGAGCAGCATTCAAGAGGTGCCCCTAATTGAAAACGTTTAGGTTGCGGTATTCCGATAATACCACAAATAATAACCCTAATAGTTCCTCCATGGGTCACAACTGCAACGCGGGATGCATTACTTTTGACAATAGAATTTAGAGCGATGCTGCAGCGGTTCCAAACATCCTGCCCACATTCTCCGCCTGGGTATTTCAAATCATCATTATGCAACTTCCATTCTGCAAAATAGTCAGGAAAGCTATCCCATGAAGACAAATGAATTTCTCCCATGTTGATTTCTCTGAACGTATTATCAATATTAACACCACATTTTGTATAGCTATCAATAATTTGTGAAGTTTCGACTGCTCTAATGAGGTCACTACAGTAGATAGCCTCAATACCTTTCCCTGTAAATCTTTGTGCAAGCTGCTCTGCTTGTCTCCGACCGTTATATGTAAGTGCTGGGTCAGGACAACATTTTTCAGGGTTATAGTTTTCAAGAGAGCTATGATGGCACTCTCCATGCCTGATAAGCAGTATATCCATCACGGTATCACTCCTTCACCAATACATTATGCATTTCACATCAGTCAGCTATATAATGATCTGCTTGCCGAACGCAAAACCTCACATGCTTCTACAATGCGTTTACCCATGCTTTTTTCAGCTTGCTTCAAATATGCTCGGGGATCATATAGCTTTTTATTTCCTACTTCATTATCAACTTTAAGCACTCCGTCATAATTCTTTAACATATGATCTACTATAGGTCTAGTAAATGCATACTGTGTATCAGTATCTATATTCATCTTGATAACCCCATATTCAAGGGTTTCCCAAATTTCATCCTTAGTTGAGCCAGAACCTCCATGGAATACTAAGTAGAACATAATATCTTTACCATACTTCTGTTTAATCGCGTCCTGCCCATGCCTTAAAATTTCAGGCTTAAGTTTAACACTGCCAGGTTTATACACACCATGGACATTTCCAAAGGTTGCCGCAACCATATATTTTGAGTTAGATACTGCTGTGAGAACTTCGTATACTTTTATCATTTCTTCAGGTGTTGTATATAATCTGGCTGACGCAACACCATCAGTACGGAATCCATCTTCTTCACCTCCAACAACACCTGTTTCAACCTCCAAAATGATTTCATTTTTTGTACAGACCTTCATAAGTTCTCTTGAATTCGCATATTATCATCAATTGGTAAGCTTGAGCCATCAAACATATGGCTTTGAAAAAGATTAGCCTTTCCTTCAGCTCTCCTTTGCTCTGTTTCCTTTATCAATGGATATATGAAAGATTCGAGCTTTTCAGGTCTGCAGTGGTCGGTGTGCAATGCTATAAACATATTATACCTTTCAGCAAGCAGATGTATATGGTTTGCCAAAGATATTGCTCCCAAAGCACTATCTTTAATCATCTGCCCCGATGCATGTTCTCCTCCACCTATGGATACTTGTATAATTCCGTCTGATTTGGCTTCTGCAAAGCCAGCCAAAGCAGCATTTGCTGCTTCTATAGATGCAATGTTTATTGCAGGGTATGCGTACTTATTTTTACTTGCAGATTCCAGCATTGCACAATATTGCTCAAAAGAAGCTATTGGCATAGAATTCCCTCCCTTAAATGAACTAGAAATATATTCTTCATCTTGATTTTACCTTATTATGTTATATAATTGAAATGCATATTATTGATAACTACTATACGCGGAGGTTATAATATGAATCTTGAGTTATATAAAATATTTTGTTGTGTTGCTAAAACTGGCAATATTCTCAAAGCATCAGAACTGCTTTATATATCACAACGGGCAGTTAGTAGGGCGATAAAACAATTAGAAGATGATATAGGATGTCAACTTTTTGTGCGTTCTTCCCGTGGTGTGAGACTTACAAATCAAGGAGAAATTCTATATAAATACGCGAATCAAGCTATAACCTTCCTAAAAGTTGGTGAGAAAAAAGTATCTGAATTTGAAAACCTTAACTATGGTGAAATTATCGTCGGAGTCAGTGATACATTATGCAAGTATTACCTGACTCCTTATTTGAATACATTCAACTATAAGTATCCAAACATTAAAATTCACATCAAGTGTCATAATACCCCTGAAACTGTAAAGCTTCTAAAAGATGGTCAGGTCGACCTTGCAATTATTACCTCTCCTCTAAACGGAGAGAATCTTACTCTTTTGCCGGTGCTGCAAATTCAAGACTGTTTCATCGTTGGTGAGAAATATAAATTTCTATCGCAGAAAAAGCATCATCTGTGGGAGATCACTTCATATCCAATTATACTACTAACAAATACCAGTAATTCAAGACTTTTTATCAACAAGTATTTTCAAAATAATTCTGTGGTACTTGAACCGGCTTTTGAACTTGGTAATTTCGACTTGTTAGCCCATTTTGCCAGAAATAACTTTGGTATTGCCTGCGTAATGAAGAATTTCATTAATGAAGACCTGGAAGTAGGTAGACTTTTTGAGATAGAACTCTTTGAGAAAATTCCATCTCGTGATGTGTGTATAGCGACGCTAAACGGTTCTGAGCCATCTCCAGCTGCCAGAGAGCTTACAAAGATGATGTCTTCGAATTAAATTAATCTGCAAAATCTTTAGATAACCTGGCTTATCCCCACAAAAATGATGCAACTCTTAATTCAATCTTTTAACGATTTTAAAAGAAGATAGTGCATTTTAATTAAGGAACGATGCAAATAACTGTTTCTGTGATAAGGCCATCACTGAAGAAGCAACCCGCCTCTCTTACCGAATACGATGAGTTGCTTGTCCGGTGGTTGATTGAAAAGGTCAGCGTCTATGAGGACAAATTCACGGTGGAATTCAAGTCCGGCATGACGGTGGATGTGGATGAATAAGGTTGAAAGCGCGCAAGGCACTCTACGAAAATACGAGAATTCAACGCAGGGTGCCTTTGTTACCTATTCTATAGTTTATGCTAATAATCTATACTGTTTACTTTTTCGTACAGTGATTTGAAACGTTGATTCTTCCTGAGCGGATCGATTTCCGGAGTTGAGAGTTTTTTCAAAAGTCTTTCTTTCATAGTTGATTTTTCAATATATATGGCCTGTTGGGTTTCCTTTACAAACGGCGTTTGCATGAGTTCACGTCGTTCGAATCTATCGTATTTAAAAGATTCGCACAGATTCAGCCAATACATAACGGAATTTTCTACACTGTTCATTGCTTTGTCCGTATCGCCTGTTGCCAGATACGCCTGAGCAAGCAATAAATAGCAGTCGCCGGAATCAAAATCGTGATATGGAGGAAATTTTTCGCCTCTGAAGATCGCTTCCATAACATCGAAATATGTTTCATATACCGTTATTGCATCGTTAAATTTTCCAATGTTGAAATAAGCTTTACCGATTCTTGCGCAGTTATCTTCCAGGTATTGGAGTAAAAAATCGTTATCGTTGCATAAATCTATAAGTGCACCATCGTAATTTTTCTTATACTCGTTTATCCTTGCCATATTAGAATATAGCGTATAGTCCGAACGCGCTGGCAATTGTCTGGTTTCAGCCTCCGCTTTGGCATAATCACCTGCTGAGGAATACAAAAACACCAATACTTGATGTGCTCTCATGATATCGTCAATATTTTTTGAATAAGAAATAATAAGATTAGCTTGACGGATAGTTTCGGTTGCTATTTCTTCTGACCGATCAGAAGCGTATAACCAGCCGTTTTCAGGGAGAGATAATGAAAGCCCTAAACCCATGCAATTAACCAGTAACATCAAGCTAATTGGATATTTTTTAAGCCCCTCCATCATCATGTCATAAGCGATAAGATATGTTTCAAGCTTACCGTATTCCTCTACAGCATATGCATTTTCGATGATTTTAATCGCCTCATCATTCGCCGTTGTTCCCTCAACGCCAAATAAAACATCAGTGCTTACTCCGAAGACACTTGCTAATGGAATGATTTGTGAAATGTCGGGCATTCCGGTTTCATTTTCCCATTTTGATACGGCTTGAGAGGTCACATTGAGTTGTTCTGCAAGTTCCTCCTGTGTAAAATTTCGTTCCTTGCGAAGCATTTTTATATTTTTCCCTATTGACTGTGACATTATTTGATCCTCCGTTATTTAACTTTCGGTACCGTATTTATATTATATTATACAGAATGTTGGGTTTGAAGCGACTTAAAAGCAACCCGATTCCAACGGAACGTTGTGTTTTTTTGAAATTAGGTCAAGTATATAATATTCCAACGCTATGCATATAGAATCAGTTTCTTAACGATATCCAACCTGACGAATCGCAGGATTATGTCATCTAAATTACTCTGGCACAAAGAAAAACTCTTGGTTTGATCAATTAATGAAGTGGTCTACTTTCAGATTAGCATAAACACTTACTTCTCGACACGAGACATTAATATAACAATCTACAAGTGGTTCGAGTGTTCATTTTTGATGTCTGCGTCCATGGGAACATATCCTCCTCCTTGTGTTGCATAAAAACATCCCGGATAAAGCATCCGCGATTTCTGATGGATGCTCTGCATTATTTCTATTTATTTTTTCAACATCATTGTGTATTCTTTCAACTGTGTATTCACATCTCGACCACCATGCATCACACGAATAACTGTAACCACTGCTTTTTCATCATCGGGAATATAAAGCATACAGTAATTATCTACCGGCATGATTCGAAGTCCACGACTATGCCAAGGTTCATTCTCATACTCACGAAAGCGCCTTGGCATCTGATCAAGACCCGTGATACCTTCTTCTAAGCGGGTAAGCTGTCCACTTGCATTTTCTGAGGATTGTAGCTCAAAAGCGATATATTCATATAAACCTCAAAAGTCAATTTCTGCATGATCTGAGATTACAATTTCAAAAATCATAAATTATAGTCCTTACGGATGTCTGCAAAAACTTTACTTGCGGGTTTAGTACGTACTGCTTTCATAAAAAGAAAATAACAAAAAAGAATAAATTAAACAAGAAACTTAAGAGAATATTATTTACACTCCCTGGATTACCTGTAAGCTTCTATGATCCCTATAGCTAGCCTTCTTCCTGCATTACCTGCAGGTTGTGTTCTGTAATCGTCCGGGTTTTCGTGAATGAGCACGGATCTGCCTACAACATCTTTTGGCTTGAACCTGTTGGTTATAAAGCACATCTTGGAATTTCCCTCTTGGGAGAATAGTACAGGAAGGTCTCCCGCATGGTTCCCGTGCGGCTGGTCATCAGGATTCCAGTGGCTGCCTGCTGCTTGAAAAGGCATTTCAGGATTTCCCACTGTTTTATCTCCGTATTCATGAATGTGAAACCCATGAGGCCCTATAGGTGGAGAACCTCTGCGAGCCGGGCGATAATTCGGCAAGCCGGTTACCGACACACAAACTTCGGTGCCCTCCGGGGTTTGAACAAAGGTCACAATACCTTTAATTTGAGGTCTTAAAGGGCCTCCTTCAATGATTGCTCTAGCTTTATGTATTTCAACTCGATGATTGGTTGTTCTATCAAAATTACCGGATAGACTGTGCATAAATACCTCCCAATGTTTCTCAGGTTTCTTTATATTATATGCGCTTGGGGTTGTACAAGTGAATCTGTTTTAACGGATTATTGGTGTCTATTCACCCAAGTTCATGATGAATTGCACACTACATTTACAAACAAGTTTTATACATCATTCAAAACCTTCGGTATAGATATATTAAACTTTCTATAGACTTCCTTTGTTTGACGATTGGCAGATCCGATACAAATACCGGTTTTTGTTTTGGTACCCTTCAGAGCATTGGGAATAACAAGTACATCGTCAACCGAAAGTACATCGCCAACAAGGCTGTCATTTATCCTCAACAGGATACATCCGC
>JAQWBH010000302.1 GCA_028707405.1 Parabacteroides sp.
ATTCAAAATCTCTACATAATCGGGTTCTACTTTCGCCTCCATAAACGATCAAAGTATGAATCAGCAATGAAAAGATTATGTATTATGTTTACGTTCTTTGTCGCAGTAACATTTATATCTGCACAGAACCAAGGGGGAATATCAGGTTATATAAAAGACAAACAGAGTCTTCAACCAATCGAATATGCTACGGTATCGCTCTGCAACAAGGCAACGCACAAAGTTCAGACCGGAACCGTCACCGATTCAACAGGTTTTTTTTCCATCGATTACAACAAATATGGCACTTACGAACTGACATGCAGCTTCGTGGGATATGCTGATAGTCACTCGTTGCCATTCACCCTCGGCAAACAGCATGCAACGGTTCAAATTGGAACAATTCTGATGAATGAAAATACTACAGCCTTAGGCGAAATCGTCGTCGAAGGAAAACGCTCCACTTATGTTCAAACCATCGACAAGAAAATTTTTAATGTAGGCTCGGATGTAATGGCTGGCAATGGTGCAGCTAGTGATCTCTTGCAAAACATTCCTTCCGTACAAGTGGATATAGACGGAAACGTCACTCTTCGCGGAAATGAAAATGTACAGATACTTATTGACGGCAAACCATCAGTCATGATGAGAAATACAACCAGAGGAGCTGTTCTTTCACAAATCCCAGCCAATTCAATCGAACGAATAGAGGTAATTACAAATCCATCGGCTCAATATAAACCTGACGGTACTTCAGGCATCATTAATCTGATTTTAAAGAAAAAGCAACCAGCCGGACTAAACGGAAACATGATAGCGAATATAGGCAACAACGATCGCTACAATGGCGGAGTCTCTTTAGGTTACACTTTGCCTAAACTCTCCATCTCTGCAAATTACAACTATCGCCATGATCGCCGCGACCGCTACACTGACGATAACAGAACGGTTACTGATGGAACAAGCGGAAACCATACGTATATCACTCAACATATTGATAGCAAAGCTCCTTCACGATCACATATCGGAGGACTGGGTGTTGTATGGAATCCAACATTCGCAGACCGATTTGAAGCCAGCGGAAGTTTTAACAGACTTGCATTTCCTAGAGTTGAAGACAATA
This sequence comes from Parabacteroides sp., assembly GCA_028707405.1. GTDB lineage: Bacteria > Bacteroidota > Bacteroidia > Bacteroidales > Tannerellaceae > Parabacteroides. The sequence goes on from JAQWBH010000302.1 coordinate 1,103, forward strand.
GATTGATACAACGCAGTGAAACAAGCACAACAACAGATTACAATCGACATCGGAATGATAATGAAACTCAAAAAACGACAGAAGCCGCAGCAGCCTATACACATACATTCAATAAAGATAATGCCCTAACAATTGACTATACACACAGTCGATTCAGCGAGGTAGAAAACAATCACTATTCAAACATCTATTCCATTCCTTCAACACAAAGCACTACCCTAGACAATACCTTGATTCGTCAGAAATATTATGAGAATCTGATCCGCGCCATCTATACAAACCAGTTGAATAAGCAAAATAAACTGGTTCTCGGCTATGAATCCGAATTAGATAAGAGCGACATGCGCTACTTCGCAGAAGATTTTCTGAATAACAAGTGGATACAGAATTCTAATAAAAGCAACGACTTCCTTTTCCACGAAAATGTACACTCTCTCTATGGCACATTGGAGCACAATTTCAATAACCTGACTGTCATGGCTGGAGTTCGCGCAGAACAATCATTCATCACGTCAAGCTTGTTGACACTCGATCAAAAAGTTAAGAACAACTACTTCCTGTTCTATCCTACACTGCATTCTTCTTATAATTTAAATAATAATAATGAGTTGCAGTTTAATTATTCTTTACGTGTCAACCGCCCTGAAGGAGAAGATATGAATCCTTTTCCAGAATATCAGGATCCTTACAACATCAGAGCGGGTAATCCCTATCTAAAACCAGAGAAAATACATTCCATAGAAGTCGGCTGGCAATATAAAAAGAATGCTACCACATTTATTCTAACGCCTTATTATCGCTATATATTCAACAAAATGACAGAAATTACTCAAATACTAGATAACGGCGTGATGAAGACAACGAAAGAGAATATGTCGTCGAACAATTCTGCAGGCACAGAACTGATATTGAATTCAGCCATCGGCCGCTGGTGCAACTTCAACATCAATTCAAATCTTTATTGGAATGTGATTGATGCTTCTAATCTTGGCTATTCAAATAATAGAAACGCCTTTTCATGGTATCTCGCGGCAAATGCCAATTTTATTCCTGCCAAGAATCTGATGTTCCAAATCAACACGCATTACAAAGCGTCAGAACTAACAACGCAAGGGACAATAGGTTCTACCTATATTATAAATGTGGGAACCAGATATGACATTCCTAAATATAACCTAACCTGTACAGCCACAATTTCCGATTTGTTTGATTCATTCAAAAATACTTTAGATATTCATACATCAACAATCGATCGGCATCTGATAAGGAAGCGCCAGCCTCGCATCTTTTATTTTGGTATTTCATATCATTTTGGAAATAGAAGCAAAAAACGTAATCAAGAATTGAAATATGATGAAGCATTGTAATTGCCAGCTTATCATTTTACTGACAGGATTGTTGTTACTGCACTCTGTTGCATGGGCACAAGACTCGCTTAAAATAAGCAAACCCATCAATGACACGACACATGATTTTAAATTAACCCAATTAATATTTCCTGCAGCATGTATTGGTGTTGGCATTGCCGGAATAGGAAGTGACTGGCTGCAATATCAAAACCACGAGGTGAGAGATGAGCTGCAAGAAAACATTGATCGCCGAATTTCCATTGACGACTTCTCACAATATGCCCCGATGGCAGCGGTATATGGACTGAATCTGTGTGGTGTAAAAGGCTTGCACAACTTCAAAGACCGTACACGACTTTTGGCAATCTCGTTTCTTACTTCCACGATTCTGGTCACAAGTCTCAAACATACTATTCATGTGGAGCGTCCCGATAGCTCATCGCGCAATTCATTTCCTTCCGGGCACACTGCCACTGCTTTCATGGGAGCTGAGTTTCTCTATCAGGAATATAAAGACGTATCACCCTGGATAGGTGTAGCAGGCTATACTGTAGCTGCAGGAACAGGATTTTTCAGAATGTACAATAACCGGCACTGGCTGACAGATGTCGTCGCAGGAGCAGGCATCGGGATACTTAGTACAAAACTCGCCTACTGGCTGTATCCCAAGCTGGTGAAAAAAGCCTCATACAAGCAAGGGACGAAATCGTTTCAGCTTATCGGAGTTCCATATTACGAACGCGGTCAAGCCGGATTAGCGATGCATATCAGTTTCTGATTCTCCGGTCCATAGTCTGGCAGGAATTTTTTATTATCCAACAAAGAGATAAAAGACAATTCCAAAATCAGAAAGCCTTATAGACCTTCATAAGTAACAGAAATCCTGTCAGAATAACCTTCCGGGTCGAGACACGCAGATCTCTACACGATCTCTATGAAACTCCGTCCGTTGCCCGAGCGGCTCACGCGAATTTGCACCGGAATACGTTCAGTCATCTCCTGCACATGCGAGATAACGCCAATCTTGCGTCCCTGAGTTCGGAGGTTTTCGAGAGCATCCATAGCTGTACGCAATGTCTCGGCATCCAAAGAGCCAAAACCTTCGTCAATAAACAGACTCTCTACTTTCATCCTGTTCGACGAAAGCGACGACAAACCGAGAGCCAGAGCCAACGATACGAGAAACGACTCGCCTCCCGAAAGCGTGTGAACAGTACGAATCTCGTCGCACATATCGTGGTCGATGACCTGCAAAGCCAATGTTTCAGGCACGCGTTCCAATCGGTAACGGCGTGTCAGGCTCTGCAACTGCATGTTCGCATAGCGCAACAATATGTCTAGCGTATAGCATTGTGCTATTCGACGAAACTTTCCGCCATCGGCCGAACCTGCCAGATCATTGAGCTTACCCCACTGTTCGCTCTCTATACGAAGTTTGTTCAACTCTTCCTCAATACCGGCCACTTTCAACCTGTTTTCACTATCGGTACGAAGACTGAACGAAAGTTCCGTCTTCTGCTTCGCGGCACGATCAAAAGCCTCATCCAAGGGCTCTCCATCAGAAGATTCAATATATGCCGTCATCCACTTTTCAAGCGATTCCCGGCGACGATCGAGTTCAGCCGCGGCATCAGCCAGGTCTTTATCTATTTGTTTCAACGTTCCTTGTTTCTGCTGCGAGATCGACGTTTGCTTATTCAACGTCGCCTGCAGCTCCGACAATCTTCCTTTAAGTCCGTCAAGATGATTGGCATACTCCTTCTCCACTTCGTCAGCCGTGCGTCCTTCCAACAGTTTATGTCTGTCATTTTTCAACGATTCATAAAAAGAATTATTCTTGTTGACAAGAACTGACACTTCTGCAACACGCTTTTCCAAGGGAAGAAGAAACGAAGCCAGTGATTCAGATCTAGCCTTGAGCCCATTCTGATCGAGCTGAGCTTCACGAAGTTGGTTATTGCTATCGCTCCATTTTATGGCAAAATCGGCCAATGCTTCACGAAATTTCACCGGATCGGCCTGCCAGTTCTTCTGCCATTCACTGTTACCGAAAAGTATATCAGCTGCCCCCAGCGCATCTGTAAGGTACTCTTGCTGTTTCCGTATCATTTGTTCTTCGCTGTCCACCTGCGAAACTTTAAGTTTCTGTTGCGACAGAATATCGTTGAGTGCCGCATTAGCATCCGACAAATCTTTATGAAGCGCCAGCTGTTTTTGTTGCAAATTATTAATCTGTTTGTTCTGCTCTTCGTATGTATCCTTTTGCTTACCCAACTGCTGAATCTGCAATGTCAATGCATTTACCGGATCCGGCTGATGTTTGCGCGCTTCAATCTGTATGATTATCGGATGATGCACGCTACCGCAAACAGGGCAAGGTCTGCCCTCTTCCAATTTCTCGCGAAGCTCACGCACATTACCTCCGGCAGCGAAACGAGCCTGTTCCACCAATAACTGTTCGCGTTTATTACGAGTACTCTCCAATGCTCTGTTTATCTCATCGATATCATACGACTGCTGAGCGTGTCTCAATTTTTGCAAGTCGTCCTCAGACTGGCGGAGAGCCTGATTCTTTTCATCCCAAAATCTTTTTTTTTCGGTTTGCTTTACAGATAACAACCGCATTTCCTCTTGTAAAACGCTCATCTGCTTCTGCAATGTCTGTATCTGATTACGCGCATCCCTGGCCGCATCAATATGAATAAGCAGCGCAGCATTCTGAATGGCAATATTCTCCTTATTCTTGTACTTCTCAATCCATTTGACGAGTCGGTCTATCTTGTCTTCACCTTCCTTCATTCGTGTTCGGACCGAGTTATAATTATCTGCCGCCTCCTTCCGTTGCGCTTGTGCATCTGTCAGTTGCCGTTTGGCTTCATTCAATGCCTCTACTGCATTCTCCAATTGTACATCAAGCTTGCGAGCTTTCTGAAGATCGTCTGTCAGATACTTAAATGTCACTTCACACTGCTGTTGCTTCACCAATGCATCATCATAGTCCTTGCGTGCAGCGGCAGCAATCTCAGTGGCACGGGTTAGTTCGGCCGCAGCTTTCTGCTGCTGATCCCGACGCACTTCCTGTTGCTGTTCGATCTGCCGAATCGACTCCTGCATGGATTGGCGTTCAGCCTTTGCTTTATCCAAATGATTAAATACCGCATCAACGTAGGCAAGTTGTTTCTTCCGTTCTTCCACAACCTCATCCGACAGTAGTTCAATACCCTGAAGACGCATATTCACAGCATCAAACGCCGCTTTTGACTTTGCATTCTTTTCATATATCAGGCAGGAAATCTTCGAATACAATTCCGTTCCTGTCAGCTTTTCCAAAAGAGAAGCCTTATCGTTCTGATCGGCTTTTAGAAATGTAGAGAAGTCGTTTTGCGCCAGAAGCACTGAACGGGTAAACTGTTCAAATGTGAGACCTATAAGTTCTATAATACGATCCTGCAGCTCCGAACGGGTACCCTGTTCTTCCTTTTCTGTATCTAGATT
>JAQWBH010000036.1 GCA_028707405.1 Parabacteroides sp.
AGTTACCTGCATTGCTCATCGATATGTTGGTCTTTTTCACTCCATAATCAACAACGATGTTGTTACCTGCAGGATTTGTATATTCTCCATCGGGAGCCAGCCAGACGCGAAAAATGTCGTTGCGATAAAATATGAGTTTCACCTTGGCATAACCGGATACGAATTCGTATTCATTATTGCTGATTTTGTTTATTCGACTCAGATTGCCCAGACTCATCTTAGCTGCGTATAGGTTTGTATTCAGTACATTGTTTTCAGTTCTCTGGTCTTTTGAATACTGTAGTTCGAAAGCAATTTTGTAGGACCCCATCTGGGTCAGGTCTGTTGGCGGAAAAGCTACTTCATATTCTTCTTGCTTTTGTATCGGCTTTTCGGAAGCATTGACGGTTTTTGATAGTTTCTGTCCGTTGTTCAATGAAGCGGTGACTGTGAAATTTTCATTGACAGGCTGTGCTCCTACGTTCTTAATCTTCACTTTTAATACGTCGGATTTTGTGAACGTGTTGCCTGTTTCCTTGTGGGAGGTTATTCCTATCAATGCCAAGTCGTGGTTGTAAGGTTGGACTAGTTCAATATCATCTACCATCCAGTACCAGGAGAAGATATCTCGCCAGAAAAACCGGAGGTAGACAGTCCTCTGTCCACCAGCTACTTCGCTAATGTTTATTTCTTCATTGATAGGTGTATGAAGCAATGTGGCTGCCGGAATTTTATTGATCACATTATATTCCTTCCAGCTTTTTCCGTCGTTACTGATGCCTACCCATAGTCCGGCATGATTTCCTGGGAACCAGTTATTCCATCTGAACAGGTGTTGGAATTTTAGAATGACATCACTTTTGTTGGAACAATCGATGGCGCTTGTCTGAAAGTATCCATTTGGATATTCACCGCGTTGGTTCCACTTTGTCACTTCTTCACTTGTTACTACACCCGGACGGAATTGTATATGATATCCGCGACTGGTTGAAGCAATAGGTGGAGCTTGTTGTTCGAATTGAAATGATCCCGGGTAAGGCTGATTTGTAACTATCCATTCACATTTGCCAGACTTGGACGAATCGGCAACAATCCATCCGGCGGGTAATTTCCCGGACGAGAAATCTTCTTTCCAAAAGCTTTTCTCTTGAGCCGTGGCTGCTATTGTAAAGGTTGCTAACAGAGCGGAAAAAAATAATGCTTTCATATTCAAAAATCAGTAGTAAGTCTTATTATTCGTACGTATTCCTGTCGGTCAAAGGGACATTATATAAAATGGCAGAAATTCATTCGAATAGACGGACCTTTTTGTTCGAATGAAAGTGTTGTTATATTCGAATGAAAGTGTTCACGCATTCGGATGAATTTCGTTTTTTATTCGAAAGAAATTCATTCTTTCAACAAAGTTTTCCCAATGGAAATAATAATGTCTCCTTAATCTGTTAGTGCAAATGACGGTTTACGGTTAATCCATTGTCCACGAGTGAAATCAGGGAAATCAACCAAGGCACCTCCGCGAGCAATGGACATTTCGGATAAACCGGAGATTGCACTCCATGCCGCTGCATCATAACAATCCATTGGAGCAGGTTTCTTGTTGTGAATAGCGTCCAAAAGGTCTATCATCATAATATAGTCCATACCGCCGTGACCAGCATTAGTTGCTTCCGCGCCATGTTTGGCCCACAATGGATGATCATATTTCTTGAACCATGTTTCGGCAGCGTCCCATTCATCTTCCTTGGCTGATTTGCCTTGAATATATACATGGTCGCCATCGTTCATCCATAGACCTTCAGTTCCCTGAATACGGAAGCCGAGTGAATATGGACGTGGAGAGTTTGTATCGTGTGTAACAATGATTGTCTGTCCATTAGCACAATGAATCATTGATGTAACTATATCACCTAAATTAAAGCGAACTTTTGCCAATGGATGATTTTCACCGCCATTGTCAACAATGAATTTGTGTAATCCACGAGACTGTGTAGCCATGGAAGTGATAGAAACGAAAACGTTTCCACGATTGATATCCATACAGGTCCCTACCGGACCAATTCCGTGGGTCGGATAGATATCTCCATTGAAATGGACAGAATGGTTGCCGCGCCACTGCGCTTCAGAAAAGGCTGTTGGCCCCATGCGTAAGTCTCCACTGCCAGGAACGTAGTTGTAATGTTCGCCATCATTGAATTTGACACCGCGCAGGTCATGTTGATAGCCACATCTTGCATGAGTCAGTTCACCAAATAAGCCTTGACGTACCATATTAAGTGCAGCCATACAGTCGCGACGATAGCATACGTTTTCCATGATATTCAGCTGACTGCCTGTTGATTCGGAAGTGTTAACCAAGTCCCAGCATTCTTGTAAAGAGATTGCAGCAGATACTTCCACTCCAACATAGGGAACGCCTGCTTTCATAGCTGTAATAGCCATTGGTGTATGCCATTCCCATGGACTCGCAATGATGACACAGTCGAAGTCTTCGTTATTGAGCATCTTCTCGAATTCGCGTTCGCTGCCTGTATAAACTTTTGGAGCCTCTACATTGAACTTGGCAATATGATCTAATGTCTTTTGTATTGATTTCTGTTGTATGTCGCAGATTGCTACTATTTTATTCCCTTGAATTGATAATACATTATTAATATGTTCCTGACAACGTGAACCGGTACCAATGAAACCAAAACGCAATTTGCCATCATCTTTGCCGACAGGTTTCTTTTTGTCTTTTGCCGTCGTTTCGGTTACAACTTCAGCTGCGTTTGTCTGTCCGCTTAATACAAGACCGGCAGTACCGATACCGGCTACGGTCATTTTCTTTAGAAAAGAACGTCGAGTGTTATCCATTTTTCCTTGATTTATTATGATTTATTTAATTCTTAGTTATACCAGGCTTCCATTATCTTTTCAGAAAAGAGCATGGGTGTTATCATGTTCATTGTTGATAAAGTATTTGTGGACAAATGTACATGAATAAATAAATATGGCAAAGTATTGTATGGATTTTTCTATTAAAATCAGATATATCCAGCATTTTTAATATTTATCAGTAAGGTTATTACACTGGAATAATTGTCTCTTCCATCTTTCACTTGGTTACTTTTTAAGAACCAGTTATATATAGTATCCTGCGTTTTTCCTATCAATGGATTGTAAAGATTATTCCAGTAGGCAAGTTTTTGGTTGTATGTCTTTTTTACTTGAGGCGAAAGAGTCGCTTTCCAGGCGTTATATTTTTCTTCCTTCAAATGTTGTTTGGCACTTTTCATGACGTAGGGGAGTAGTGAAAGATAACCTGAGAAACGCATTTCCTTCATATTTGAATGGGTGCAAATTAAAAATCCATAAAGATTGGCTTCGCCTTCACTGGATGTGCCTAGCAGATGTGCCATTTCGTGCGCATATGTGAATGGATATTGGACAGGAAGCAGATCCGTATTTAAATTATATTCGTTAAAAAAAGGACCCATATAACCTAATACGCCAATGCTACTCATAAATGACGTCAGAAGCATTGGTTTGGCGTGCAGATTATTTGCCGGTTTGATTAACCCTAAGCGGTCAGCCATTTTTTTGTAAGAAGCTTTTACTTTTGCTGCCACTAAATCTCGATCAATCGTATTAACTTCAATAAATGATGCGTTTAAGGAATCCGTATATGTTTTTAAAAACTGGCTAAATTGCGTTTCCGTGTAGTCTATTTTTGGTGTGTGGGTTCGTGTATAGAAATCTTCACGAAAATAGTTTAACCCCCAACCTAAATAAAACCATACATAAACCCAAAGTAGATATTCTACGGTGTGTCCAAGCGTGTGTTTCCAGTTAAGGTGCTTAATATAACTATATATGCAATAAAGAATGATACCGGCTATGCTTCCGTAGATAAATACATCATCTAGCGAGAACAAGGTCCAATAAGATATTCCTGAGAGAATAGCCGAGATCCATTTATATAAATGACGAGCATACCATTCACCCATGCCGGGAACAGTCATTGTAAGCCAGCAATAAATTAGCATTCCGACTAATAGGATCCAACGATTATGAATCTTCTTGTGTTTCAATTGATGTTTTTATTTAGTAATTTGCGGACCTTTTCTTCGGCCAAGTGACGCCGTTCGGCATAATCTTTCAATTGATCTTTTCCTATGTTACCCACCATAAAATATTGTGTTGACGGATTCGCAAAATACAATCCGCTAATAGACGCCGTTGGATACATGGCCCCGTTTTCAGTCAATGTGATATCAATCTGTGACATATCAAGCAATTTGTCAAGGGTGTGATTTAGCAATTGATCGGGAATGGACGGATAGCCTATTGCTGGACGGATACCTTGATATTTAACACGAAACAAATCATCAATTGGTAAGTTTTCATCGGCTGCGTAACCCCAATATTCTTTGCGTACTTTTTCATGGAGATATTCGGCGGCGGCTTCGGCTAGACGGTCAGTCAGTGTCTGAAGCATGATAGCACTATAGGAGTCGTTTTTGTCTTCAAATTCTTTCTTTAGTTTTTCAAGGCCGGAACCGGCTGTTACCGCAAATGCTCCTACATAATCAATGCGCCGGGTTGACAAAGGAAGGATGTAATCAGCCAGTGATTTATAAACGTTGTTTTCACGTTGTTCTTGTTGTCGGAGCATTGGAAATAAGAGATTGTTGATGCGAATATTATCTCCTTCACTGTTAGCCGGAAAGATCCCATAGATGGCTTTGCAACAGTCGATCTTTTTTTCAATCAACAAATGTAATAATTGGGTGGCATCCTGGTATAAATGGCGGACTTCTGTAGCTTTTTGATTTTCATTATTACTCCATGACTGGTTCTGTGAGCTGCACATTTCACAGGAACATATATCTGCATGATTATTCACTTTAGGCGTATTTCCATTTAGTTTCCATGCATTGAAAAAGAATTTCCAATGAATATAAGGAATGATTTTATTTATTGGAATCGACTTAATTAAATGAATACCTGTGTGTTTCGGAACGACAGGTTCGTATGTTGACCATTCGATATTAATTTTGTGCGAACGGGCTTCAGCTAGTGGAACTAATGTTTCTTTTTTATTCTCGGCTAATTCTCGTAAAGCTTCATATTCTTTATTCAGATTCTCGATATAGGCGTTTCGTGTTGCGGGATTGAGCAGTTTTGCCGCAATTAATGGGTTTTGAGAAGCGTCAAGCACATGAATGACCGGGTAATCGTAATGAGGTGCAATCTTTAATGCCGTATGGAGTTTGGACGTGGTTGCACCGCCTACCATGATTGGAATTTTTAATCCGGCTTTTTGCATTTCGTCTGTTACGTGTACCATCTCTTCTAAAGAAGGCGTAATTAGGCCTGATAGACAAACCAGGTCAGGCTTCTCCTCTTGTGCTTTTTTTACAATTACATCAGCCGGAACCATAACGCCTAAATCTATAACTTCATAGTTGTTGCAACTCAAAACAATAGAAACGATATTTTTACCTATATCATGTACATCTCCCTTAACGGTGGCAAACAACACTTTTCCGGCTTTTGATGATTTTGATGATGTTTTTTCTGCTTCTATAGCCGGTTTTAAGATTGTAACTGCTTTTTTCATTGTCCGTGCAGTTTTGACAACCTGCGGGAGAAACATTTTGCCTGCGCCGAACAAACTTCCTACTTTGTTCATTCCACTCATTAGTGGCCCGTCAATAATGTTTACCGCTTTAGGATATGCCTTTAAAGCTTCTGTCAAATCGTCATCTAAATAATCGCCTATACCTTTGATTAATGCGAATTCCAGCCGCTCGCTTAATGGTAGTTTACGCCATTCGTGCTCTTTATCTTCAGAATGACTTTCTTGTGTTTTCATATGAAGATTTTGAGCATAAAGGATTAATTCTTCGGTAGCTTCAGTTCTGCGAGCCAAAATTACGTCCTCTAGAAGATCCCTAAATGGAGATTCAATATCTTCATATTGTAGTGATGTAGACGGATTGACAATTCCCATATCCATCCCCCTTTTTATTGCATGATATAAAAATACGGCATGTAAGGCTTCACGTATATAATTATTTCCTCGGAAAGAGAATGACAGATTACTTACACCGCCACTTATTTTTGCTTTTGGCAGATTATGTTTAATCCATTCGACAGCACGGATAAAGTCAAGAGCATATTGGTTGTGCTCATCCATGCCTGTAGCAATAGCCAATATATTCGGATCGAAGATGATGTCATTTGGGTTGAAATGTAATTTATCTGTCAGCAAACGATAAGCACGTTGGCAGACACTTATTTTTCTTTCAAAAGTATCTGCTTGTCCTTGTTCATCGAAGGCCATTACCACTGTTGCCGCTCCGAGTTGCTGGATGCGTGCTGCATGTTGCAGAAACAGAGCTTCGCCCTCTTTTAGTGAGATGGAATTTACAATGCTTTTGCCTTGTATACACATCAATCCTTTTTCAATTACCTCCCATTTTGATGAATCAATCATTATAGGAACGCGCGCAATGTCCGGTTCTGATGCGATCAAATTCAGAAATGTGGTCATCTCTTTTACTGCATCCAGCATTCCATCATCCATATTTATGTCAATCACTTGAGCTCCATCTTCTACTTGCTTACGCGCAATAGTCAATGCTTCTTCATAGTTTTTTTCTTTTATCAGACGGAGAAATTTACGCGAACCGGCAACATTGCAACGTTCACCTATGTTTATAAAATTGTTTTCTTGCTTGACTTCTAATAGTTCAAGGCCGGAAAGCCATAAACAATCAGGTTTTTCTTTGGGAATATGGGGTTGGGCTCCATCTACCATTGCTGAAAATTTGGCTATATGATCGGGAGTGGTTCCACAACAACCTCCTAATATGTTGATCAGACTTTCTTCGATGAAGGGTTTTACGTGTAAAGCCATTTTTTCAGGTGTTTCGTCATAACCTCCAAAGCTATTTGGTAATCCGGCGTTGGGATAGGCGCTGATAAAGTAGGGAGCATGGCGAGCTAATTCTTCCAGGTATGGCTTCATATCTGCGGCACCAAAAGAGCAATTTAAGCCTACACTTACAATATTTGTATGTTGAATCGAAGCCAGAAATGCCATTAATGTCTGTCCTGAAAAGGTCCTTCCACCTTGTGCTGAAAGTGTTAACGACAGCATCACAGGCAGGTCTTTGCCTTTTGCTTTTAATAGAGCGTCTGCTGCAGCCAATCCTGCTTTAGCATTTAGCGTATCAAATGTTGTTTCAAAAAGGATGATATCTACTCCGGTGTCTATCAGAGCTTCAATTTGTTCTGCATAGGCTTGATACAAGTCCATGTAAGTGACAGATCTATATGCTGGGTCATTGACATCCGGACTCATCGAAGCCGTCTTATTTGTCGGACCAATGGATCCGGCAATTAGTATTTCTCTTTTTGGATGCTTTGCTTCAAAATCGTTAGCGACTTCACGGGCAAGTCGACCTGCTGCTAAGTTTATTTCCCGTACGTATTCCTGCATGCCATAATCTGCCATAGAAATGGCATTAGCATTAAAAGTATTAGTAGTGAAAATATCTGCACCGGCATCTAAGTATTGCCGATGAATGGATTTTATAATTTCTGGTTTTGTTAGGCAAAGCAAGTCGTTGTTCCCGCGTAAGTCGAATGGCCAATTATTGAACTTTTCACCGCGATAATCTTTTTCTGTTAGTTTGAATCGTTGAATCATGGTACCCATAGCACCATCCAATACCAATATTCGTTGTTTCAGAAGGCTGGTAAAATAATCCTTATTCATAGATTGTAAATTCTAATGTTTGAATGCACGATCCATCTCTCTTTTATCATCACGTTCTTTGATGGATTCGCGTTTGTCGTATTCTTTCTTTCCTTTGGCAATGCCAATTACTAGCTTCGCTAATCCTTTTCCATTAATAAACAGGCGAAGAGGAATAACCGTAAATCCACTATTACGAATAGCAGTATCGATTTTCCGTATTTCTTTTTTATTTAGGAGCAGTTTGCGATCCCGCCTACTAGAATGATTATTGTATGTACCATAAAAATATTCTCCTACGTACATATTTTTCACCCATACCTCATTATGTTCAACCAGGCAAAAAGTATCAACCAAGCTGGCTTTGCTCATTCGAATGGATTTTATTTCCGTTCCTGTTAGAACAATACCTGCTTCAAAGGTTTCAATTATTTCATAATCGAATGTAGCCCGTTTATTTTTTATTTGTACAGTACTTGCTATTTTCTCTTTCATACATTAATATATCAATAACGTAAACCTGGTATTAATAAATACAAAATCAGCTCGATAAGAAATGGCATAATTAGTACAATAGCCGTCGTAATGCCTACAAATTTTAGATGAATATTTTCTTCAATTTGCATGTATGGAATGGCACCCTCCCAAATGATATAGAATGTATAAAGTATGAATACACGCAGGAAGAAAAACTCAGGTAATAAAGAGAGTATAATGTTTAATGCATACATCATAGAAGAAGAGTAGCCTACAAATCGTTGCCACAATTTTATATCTTTTTCTTTACCGAAAATAGATTTCCACAATTCATTTAAAAGGCAAGATGCCAGATAGAATCCTCCAAAAGAAGATACTAGTGCTTTTATTGATGATTTTAAAGCCATTTCAACATCGAACTCTTTTCGGGTGAATAATACCCCGAGAAAAGCAGCAATCGTTACAAATCCAATTAAAGGATATACAAATCGAGACAAGAATTCATCCCCTTTCTCGTCTTTTTTTGTCAACATCTCCCAGGCTTTTGACGGCTGAGAAATGATTGTAAACATCCATTTAAAAATCTCCTTATACATTACTAAATCCTCTCGCTTACAGGCTAATGTTAGTTGGTCTGTTTTTCAATTGTAAATATGTCCGAACTTTTCCATACACATTTAGTTGTGTCTTTATCGAAGCCGGATACATAATTGATTTTAAATTTTATTTGTTTTGTATTATTGTTATCTTTGCTTATTGCATTACTTACAAAAGATTGAATGTCGAATGCACATGGAATAATCATTGTAGATCCTGTTGATGAGTCTGTCTTTTGACGGATGGTGTGGAGATATAAATCGTAAGTTATGTCGCTGCCTAATTGTTGTGTAGGATTATAGGACAGAGCAAAACTGTCTATTTGAGATGTTTGATGATTGGCTATTTCTGTGAAAAGGAATAATTTGCCTTTTATGTAAGAGAAACGACTTTGCACTAGTGAAAGAGATAATTCGTTGGGCGTAGGAGTAATTGTGTCACCAAGTTCATTTCTGATCGGCCATTGATTAATAGTTTTAATTGTTTTGTTGTATATTGTGGCCGTCCGATAAGAAACTCCATCCTGAGTAATTGGTCCTTGATTCATATCAATGGCATAATCAAATAGTATACATTCCCCTTCTTCATATGTTTCAGTCTGAAAATCAGAAGAAGAGATTATATCTCCACCTTTGACATATATTGATTTTAAAGGAGTAGTGCTAATTACTCCAGCTTGGTTTGCCAGTGTAAGACTGGTTGCCGGATCACCGAGGCACGAACTTAATGCTGAAATTGTTACAGCAAAAATCACATATAATAAATTTTTCTTCATTTTCAGTTGAATATTAAAGAACAAATCTTTTTTGTTTTTATAAGAGAAACGCACAAAGATAGCAAAAAAGGATTATCCTACAATTGTATACTTTAACAAATGCTCTTGTTTTTATATTCGATAGGAATAGTTTTGCACTTTTACGAAAAATAGTAAACGCGGATGACACATTTATCGGATATTGAGATCCGATTTGTATCATCCGCGTACCAGAAATTAATTATTTATCTTGTTAAAGACTATTTACTCGAAGAGATTGTATATGAATATACATCTGATTTTGTCCAGATGGCTTTTGTTGAATCACTGTTTAATGCGCTGATATAATTTAGACGAACATTAATGGCAGTGTTGCCTAATCCTTTTTCAACTGCTGTCGCTTGTGTAAAGAAGTTGTTCATCTCGAAAGGAACAGTAAGGTAGGCTGATGAAGCTGATTTAGAACCATCTTCAACTTTTTTAGCTCTTACATAAATATCATATACACGAGAACCGTTTTCTGTATTTACTTTGCTTAAGTTGTAAGATAATGAGAATGAGTTTTTCTGGTCACTCTTTATGTTTGCAAACTGTAATGCAAGAAAGAGGTGACCTTTGATATATGTTCCACTTCCTAAACTGGAGGTAGCTATGATCGGCATTTCCCCTGTTTGTACTGAAGTCGTATCCGAAGGCATAAAACTTGTTGCATAATATGAGGTATATTTCTCATATTGTGAAGCAACCATAACATAATAACCGTTAACGGATGCATTTGCATTTTCGGCTGATCCATAATCGATTGTACCATATACACCTACACAATCTCCTGATTGAAGTGATGCATCATTAACGATTGTGGGAACATAATATACACCTCCATCTAAACCGTATACGACTTTTTTAAAAGAGTCGTTATAATCAACTACACCATAGACGGTTCCCGTGCTTGTATTGTTTCCACTATCCAAGCAAGAAACAAATGTCATCAACATTGCGGCAATTACTGCCAAACTTAAGATTCTAAACGTCTTCATTTTAATATACTTTTAATTGAGTACTTTTGTTATTTATGTTTTTTTAAAATCCCAAACGAAAACCAGCTTGTAACGCTGCATCAAAAGGCTTCTCATTATGGATAGTTTCGATCTCGCTGCCATTATCAAAATAGTAACCAATTCCTGCTTCAGTATATATGCTGAGGAAGTTCCATAACGGATAGCTTACGCCAATACGACCGTTGATCGACCATTGCCAAGGTTTCATCCGAATACTTTTACTTGAACTTTCTTCTGTCTCTTTTTCTGTGTTTTGAAGCTTGGAGCATAATTTCCCTGCAATATTTATTTCGGCCATGCCTCCTGCTGCTGTGTAAAAATTCAAGCGATGCCATTCGGCAATCTTGTATGATATGGACAAAGGTACACCTAAAAAATGTAATTTCTGCGTTGTTTTAATATGATAATCATCATTAGCCTCCCAACTTGAGGATAAATAAGTATAATTTATTCCCGATAATAAGTAGAAGCGGTTATTCAACATGTAACTGACACCTAAGCCAAAACTGATTGGGCGATTATGGTGAATATTTGTTTTTGCGGTAAAACTATTGATATTATTTAACGTGAAATTTTGTAGATAACTTGAATTAACGTCTTTGTCTGCAGTTTGATAGGAAGAGACATTACTTAATCCAAGAGGTATATCGTCCATATAAGCATAATTATTCGCCATATTTCCAAAAGAAGTAATAGAGCTGAATTCAGTGGACAGAGATCCTCCTCCCATTCCCAGTCCCCATCTTCTGACAATACTCTTTTTATTTTTTCTTTGACTCATTTTTTCTGTATTAAGCAGGCTAGACGCCTGAACATTAGAAAATAGTTTTTCACCTTTTACTTCAGTCTGGCTTTTTGTTTCGACAGAATCTGAAATAGCTTTCTCTATTTTTTTAGGTTGGATGTCTTCTGTTACACTAGATTGCGCTTTTTCGCTCTCTTTTCCCATTGTTTTTATCAAACTGGAAAAAGTAGTAGTAACCGGCTTTGTCGCTAAAACTGTTGTTACTGAGGCAATGGCTTTTGATGCTTTTTTACTTTTTGGAATTACCGTGACAGCCGTTTTTTGCTGTTCAGTA
Source organism: Parabacteroides sp. (assembly GCA_028707405.1). Lineage (GTDB taxonomy): Bacteria > Bacteroidota > Bacteroidia > Bacteroidales > Tannerellaceae > Parabacteroides. The sequence goes on from JAQWBH010000036.1 coordinate 11,692, forward strand.
AACAATCGTTCTTCCCTTTGTGTATATTCTTTGATATCTTTAGCGAATGTCTGCTGTTTGTTTCCATGATTATACAGGTAGAATCCACCTGTCAGAATCAACAGAGCTATTACGGCTGCAGCTGCCCAGTAGTATATAATTTTATGAGACGGAACAGACTTATTTTTATCCAGATGGCGAGATATAGAATCCCAGTCATTTGGATCAGTTTCCATTTCGAAGTCATACAATTTCGATTGGAACAATTTGTCTAGTATGTTTCTTTCTTCTTTATCCATTGTCCCTAATTTTAGTACAATTCATTAACTTTGCTTTGTAATATTTGCCTTGCATGCGCTAATTGTGAACGCGAGGAACTTTCCGTAATGTTTAGCATCAAACTGATCTCCTTATGGGAGTATCCCTCGATAGCAAACAAGTTGAATACAGTGCGATAACCTGCAGGCAATGATTTAATAAGCTCCATTAGTTCTGATGCCGTCAATGTTTTTATAGGCGAACTAAACGAGGCTTGTAAAGATCCTAGGCAGTCCAGATCAACAGCTTCGCGTATGGCGTCGTGCATACGCAAATATTCCAATGCGCAATTGACAAAGATCTTTCGTATCCAACCTTCAAATGAGCCAGAACCTGAATAATCTTCAATTTTGGTAAAGACTTTGATAAAACCCTCTTGCAATAAATCACGGGCGGTTTCTTTTTCACCTGCATAACGCAGACATACACCCATCATTTTGCTTGAGAATGTATTGTACAGCTCTTCCTGAGCCTGTCTTTTGCCTTTTTTACAACCTTCTATCAGTTGTTCTTCCGTCATTCAGTTTTCTGCCTTTATGTTCTCTTTAGAACTATACTAAATTATAGATGCAAAATTGATTGAAAACGCTGCACCATCCACAATTTTTTTTGATAGATGATGCAGCAAAAATACTGTTTTTTATATAGCGTGAAGTTAAAATTTTAATTTCCAATAAGATGCATACATAAAAGAAAATTTATGTTAACATTATTTAATGTATTTGGAGTAGTAGTAGTAGGTTTCTCGTGAAGGTTTGCTTTCTATATGAAAGCGTGTTGATGCTGAAACGGAAAATGTAAATTCTTGCTCAGTGTCAGAAATTAATGGAAAGTAAAGCGTTGTATCACGAGTGTTTGTGACTAAAATATTTTTTGATAAAGCGTAATCTAGAGAATCAGATTTTGAATAATATACAGTATAAGTAAGTGTTTGTTTCTCTTCTTTAGGTTTTTTCCAGGATAATTTTAGTGCGCCGTTAATACGTTCTACCAATATTTCTTCGGGTGCTTTAGGAGCGGAATTGTCAAGCCATTTTAGTGGTGGCAGCAATGCAGGATATTTGTAGTAGTTGTTAGCTAATTCGTCATATAGCCCTTTTATATTATCAACTACATTTGAACAGCGGAAAAAAGCACATCCTGCCCCTCCGTAATAGCGGCTGTAGTCAATTTGATCCGTGATGTCGTTGAGTGTCCAGTTTCCTTCACCATTTGCCATTCTATAAGCACCTAATCCGGGAACAATCAACCGTCCGTTACTATTTTCCACCCAGTTATCAACAAAAGGGAAAAAATTATTATGTAGGTAATACATCATGGGTACAACCATATCTTGTTTTCCGGCACGAATCCAATTCTCGGCATCTTGATAAACAGTCTCATATCCAGTCCAACCGGCGTTGGGGACACTGGGTATGCGACTATATTTTCCTAAAGGAGCACTGCTGACAACGACATAAGGTTTTACTGACTTTACCCAATCATAGATACGATATACGATTTTGTTGATATTCTCTCTTCGCCAATCCGCTAAAGATAACTTTGTGCCTGACTTCTTGTACAGAATCCTATCTGGAAATTTATTTGCAGATCCGGGATATCGGATCCAGTCAAAATGTACACCATCTATATCATAATTGTTTACTACTTCCTTGACTAACGATAGAATATAATCGGATGTTTCAGAAAGCCCTGGATTGAGGAACCATTCTCCATTGTATAATTTGCAAAGATTTGGATGTCGTTTGACCACAGACCAGTTTCCTTGAGTTTTTACGCTTTTTGCAGAACCTACGGGAAACGTAATAAACCATGCATGGCATTCCATTCCCCGTTTATGACATTCTTCTATGGCAAAAGCTAATGGATCATAGCCTGGCATTTCTTCATATTTACCTGAGGTGATATTGCTTACCGGTTCTACTTTGGATTTGTAGTTGACGTCCCCCCTCATGCGTACCTGAAAGAAGACCATATTGAAATGAGCTTTTTGAAGTTTGTCAAGAATATTACACAAGTCACGTTTTTGAACTTCACGCGCTTCTTCAGTAATTGCAGGTTTGTGAGGCCAGTCTAACCCGAAGATAGTCGTGAGCCATACACCCCGTATCTCTTGTTTTGGGGAATCAATAGCCATTGCGAACTGTATGATCCATACAGCCCACAATATCAAACAGCATTTTCTCATTTTAGTGTTTATTCGGCAGCACAAACTTTTAATGCCGTCAATGGCTCATTTGTTGTTATAAAATCAGCACCATCTTCGATCATTTCTTCCATTAGTTTTTCATCGTCAACAGTCCATACGTTTACTTTCATTTTTAGATCTTTTGCTTCTTTAAACCATTCAGGATGCTTTTGCATGGCTTTGAAATGGTAATCCAGACCTGCGTATCCTAACTCCTTTAATTCTTTTGGCGCAACATCTCCATTCAGATAGTAAACAGGAGTTTTGGGAGATAAGCAAATCAATTCTTTACCTGCATCCATATTGAAAGTAATGTAATCAGTCCGTTTTTGTAATTTTTTTGCATTAATCATTGCTATTACAATTTGAGCAGCTTTACGATTTCGTTCAGGAGTAGCATGAGGCTTCAGTTCACAGATCAGCTTTACCTTAAGTTGTTTGAATTTGTCCAGATATTGCTCTAATGTCGGCAATGATTCACCATTATCCAATGTCATATCTTTTAATTGCGCGTATGGAGTAGTTTGGATATCAACATCCTTGATTTTTTGGTCATGATGAATCACCGGAATATCATCAGCTGTTAGGTGAACATCAAATTCAGATCCATAGACTTTAATCTGATTCGCTAGTTCTAATGAACGGATAGAATTTTGGGCTGAACCTTCTGTTTTCCAATAACCTCTATGGGCTACAACACGTACTTTCCCTTTTGCCTCAACAGAAGCTGCCACTAATATGCATAATACGAGAGCAAAAGAAATTTTTAAGTATTTCATTATTAATCAAAATTATATTAAGAGTTAATTATTTTCCTATTTCGGATAGGTATCTTTCTGCTTCAATCGCAGCCGCGCAGCCACTTCCGGCAGCTGTAATAGCTTGACGATAATGAGGATCTGCAACATCTCCTGCTGCAAATACTCCTGGAATCTTTGTTTTGGGCGTGCCAGGTACTGTTTTGATGTAACCTACTTCATCCGTCTCAATCCATGGCTTAAATATATCGGAATTGGGTTTATGTCCGATAGCAAGAAAGAAACCGTCAATGGCAAGGTCTACTTTTTCTTCATCAGCCTGCCCTTTATGTTTGACTAAATGCGCACCTTCAACGCCGTTATCTCCAAAAAGTCCGATAGCACTGTGTTCAAATAATATTTGTATGTTTGCAGCCTTCATCACACGTTCCTGCATCACTTTGGATGCTCGTAGATAGGATTTGCGGACAATTAAATAAACTTGTTTTGCAAGACTTGCCAGGTATAGAGCTTCTTCACAGGCGGTATCACCTCCACCCACAACGGCAACTACTTTTTTTCGATAAAAGAAGCCGTCACAGGTTGCACACGCAGAAACGCCCATGCCTGCATATTTTTGTTCATCAGCCAATCCGAGGTATTTGGCTGTTGCCCCCGTAGATATAATCAAGGATTCGGTCTCAATAACCTTTTCTTCATCAATAGTTATTTTGTAAGGAGCAGATGATAGATCGGCTTTTGTTGCAATTCCGGCACGAATATCGGCACCGAATCGTGTAGCTTGTTTCTTTAGATCTTCCATTAATTGATTTCCATCCACCCCTTCTGGATATCCGGGGAAATTTTCAACTTCAGTAGTGGTTGTCAATTGTCCACCAGGTTGTATTCCTTCATATAACACCGGTGAAAGGTTTGCTCGCGATGCATAGATAGCAGCTGTGTATCCAGCTGGCCCGGAGCCTATAATCAAGCAGCGGACTTTTTCCCTTATTGTATCATTCATATTTTTATTCGTTGTAATAATATTTTTCATCTCAAATCGACAATTTCTGCATATGGATAGTATTTTTTATTGAAAACAAAAAAACTATCAGGCTGGTTCACTCCTGTTTTTATTTTTGTAATATGTACGGTTGAAGACGTTCCATTTCTCATTACGGCTGAAATTGAAGCAGGAAGGTTCGAATATTTTTCAATTTGAAGTTCCACTTTGATGATATCACTTTTTTTACGGGGTAAAAGTTCTATAGTGTATGCCGCTTTTCCATTAGAAGCAGTACTTTCTCCTTTATAAGCGGGAGTGAATTCTTTTTTATAAGAATGGAGCAAGATGGATGGATTTGTTGTTTGCAGATCTTCTTTTGATGGAGTTGTTATGTTTACTTCTTGGGTTTGTGGCATATAAGTCCACTGAGTTGTTCCATTGAACCATGTTGTCACTTCTTGAGTCTTTAGTAAGAACTTATTTCCATTGATATCTATCGTTCCTGACAATGCCCCCACTTTTTGACCTTTATTACTCATATACATAGTGAAATTAGCAGTTAATCCGTTTGCTTTTTCAAACGTAGAAGCTGCCTTATCTAATATTGAGGTTGCATTTTGAGCTATGCTTTGAAAGGGAAAAATATAACTTATCCATAATAGAGAAGCTACAATGTATCCAATTTTAATTCCTTTTGTCATATTATTTTATCGAGTTCAATAATTGTTCCAAACTATACTCATCAGGCATAAGCACCTGACGCGCTTTACTCCCTTCAAACGGGCCTACGATGCCTGCTGCTTCCATTTGATCCATGATGCGGCCGGCCCGATTGTATCCAATAGAAAATTTACGTTGGATAAGAGATGTTGAGCCTTGCTGTTGAATAACAATAAGTCGTGCAGCCTCTTCGAAAAGAGGATCGCGATCAGATAAATCAACTGCACCAGGAGTTTTGGCGCTGCTATCTTCGTCTATATATTCAGGAAGCAAATATGCAGTTGGGTATCCTGCCTGTTGTGAGATGTAATTTACTATTTGTTCAACTTCCGGCGTATCTACAAAGGCGCATTGGACACGCGTCGTTTCTCCCCCTTGCGAAAAAAGAAGATCACCCCGGCCAATCAGTTGGTTTGCTCCCGGTGCATCAAGAATCGTACGCGAATCGACCATTTGCATTACACGAAAAGCCATACGGGCCGGGAAATTTGCTTTGATAATACCTGTGATGATGTTGGTTGATGGGCGTTGAGTGGCAATTACCATATGAATACCAACGGCTCTAGCTTTTTGCGCGATACGGGCAATAGGTAATTCGATATCTTTACCCGCTTGCATAATTAAATCTCCATACTCATCAATAATAACTACGATGAAAGGCATAAAATGATGCCCTTTTTCCGGATTAAGATGGCGTGAAATGAATTTGGCATTGTATTCTTTGATATTTCGCACATGTGCTTTCATCAAGAGCTCGTAGCGGTCATCCATTTCCTTGCATATTGATTTTAACGTCATTACAACTTTTGTACAGTCGGTGATGACGGCCTTGTCAACATCTGGAAGTTTTGCCATATAATGACGTTCCAGCCCCGCATAGATTCCAAATTCAACCATCTTGGGATCAACCAGTACGAATTTCAATTCTGACGGATGTTTGCGGTATAATAATGAAGTAATTATTGCATTCAGTCCAACGGATTTACCTTGTCCAGTTGCACCTGCAACTAATAGATGCGGCATCTTGCAAAGATCAAACATGAAGACTTCGTTTGTAATAGTCTTGCCTAAAACTACAGGAAGATCATATTTGTTCTCTTGAAACTTGCGTGTTGATATAACGGATTGCATAGAAACTATTTGCGGATCTTTGTTTGGAACCTCGATCCCAATAGTTCCTTTGCCTGGCATTGGTGCAATGATTCGAATGCCTAAAGCCGAAAGATTTAATGCAATATCATCTTCAAGATTTTTGATTTTTGAAATGCGTACGCCTGTATCCGGAATTACCTCATATAAGGTCACAGTCGGACCGACTGTGGCTTTTATGGAGGCAATGCTAATACCGAAGCTTTCGAGCGTTTGCTTGATACGTTTCTGATTGGTATTTTGTTCATCCATATCTACCTGATGTTCGCTGACATCATATTTTTTAAGTAGGTCAATGGGTGGATTTCGGAAAGAAGACAGATCTAGTTTGGGGTCGTACTCGCCTATAGACGATGCATCATAGTTTTCATCTTCTCCGGCAGGAACCTCAACGCTAAAAGCAGGATCATTTTCATCAGGAAGATTTTCTTGTTCGAGAGCATTTCCTTTACCTGCTTGGTCAGGGACTATATAAGATTCTTCCTCTTTAGGTACAGTTACTTCAAAGTGACTATTATCATCTTCTTTTGGTGTATCAAATTCGCTATCAATTTCCGGCTGTTCATCCGGTTGTTCGGAAGCGATAGGATTCACTATCGTATTTTCAATATTTGTTTCTTCTTTATCCTCTTTTGGCTTGCGTTTTATCCAAGAGAGAGAAAAGAGCCTTTGAAGGAACGGCACCGTCCGCTTGCTCGACAGAATTATGATAATCAATAAAGAGCCGGCGAGAAATAAAATTGTTCCAGGGATGCCTATATTGTTAATCATAATTTGTGACATGTAAAAGCCGTGCTGCCCTCCTAGATAAATGAAAGAGTCTTCATAGCTTTGTATGAAAGTAAAAGCAAAAAACAACGATCCCCACAAAGTCATTACGCTACAAAAAATGAATTGCCTAAGCAAAGATATTTTTTTGAGGTTCATTAGTTTGACTCCGAATGCACCCAAGAAAAAAAGCATAAAGAAGGAGGATACACCAAACAATCGGTTCATTAATAAGTCTGACAGAACGGCTCCTCTTACGCCTGTCCAATTGGCAACAGCTCCATGATTGGTTATTAAGTCTTTCAGTGGAACATTGTCAATTTTGCTTTGGTCAATGCCCCCGGTAAAAAAGAAAGATATCAATGCCAAGCCTGCATATATGGTAATGATAGCAAATATTAATCCCGTGATGAAACGGGTTCTTTCATTAGTAAAGAAGTCTCCTAGTAAACTCCATAAATTTGCACTGTCGTCTTTTTTTGCCGCACTTTTCTTCGCCATATCACTTATTTTACAATGTGCAAATGTAATTAGAATATTTGATTCTCCCAACATATATTAGATTTCTGCTTGAGAGAATATTTTAAATAAAAAAACCCTTCCGCCCGAAGGAGAAAGGATTTCTTTTAATATAAAAAAAGGTTAGTTATTTTCCGGACGCAGTTTACGAACGACTGCCCCCGTTTGCCACATCTCACTATCGTGAAGGGCTTTAAGTTCTTCATCTAATTTTTCACGATAATCAGGCTGCGAGTTAGAATCGATGGAACGCTGTGCTTCGTGTCCGGTAGCAACCTGGTTATATAATTTTTCGAATACGGGTTTTACTGCATCGTGGAACGGAACCATCCAGTCCAAAGCACCACGTTGTGCAGTTGTTGAACAGTTGGCATACATCCAGTCCATACCTTTTTCTGCAAAGAGCGGCATCAGTGACTGGGTCAACTCCTCAACGGTTTCATTGAAAGCTTCTGATGGCTCATGACCATGTTCGCGCAAAGTTTCATATTGAGCCAGTAGTAATCCTTGTATGGCACCCATCAGTGAGCCACGTTCGCCGGTTAGGTCCGAATAAGTTTCTCTTTTGAAGGTTGTTTCAAACATGTATCCTGAACCAATAGCTATACCTAATGCGATAACGCGATCCCAGGCTTTACCTGTAGCATCTTGAGAGATTGCGTAGCTGCAGTTTAAACCACGACCTTGAAGGAACATCCGTCGTAATGAGGTACCGGAACCCTTAGGAGCGACCATGATTACATCGACATCTTTTGGTGGAATGATATGCGTACGATCTTGATAGGTGATGCCAAATCCATGTGAAAAATAAAGAGCTTTGCCTGGAGTGAGATGTTTCTTGATCATGGGCCAGCATTCAATCTGGGCCGCATCGGAAAGCAAAACTTCGATAATAGTTGCTTTTTCACAAGCTTCTTCAATGCTGAACAGTGTTTCACCGGGAACCCAGCCGTCAGCTTTTGCTTTGTCGTAAGTTTTACCTGGGCGCTGTCCGACAATGACTTTGAAACCATTGTCACGCAGGTTCAGACTTTGCCCCGGACCTTGTACACCATAACCTAATACGGCTATTACGTCGTCTTTCAATACTTCTCTCGCTTTCTCGAGAGGAAACTCTTCACGGGTAACGACATTCTCGTTAACACCGCCAAAATTCATTACTGCCATTTGTTTTATTATTAAAAACTTGTTGATAAAAAAATCATTTATTGTTTATGCCTGTCCATGTAATCAATGCCCGGCATATAGCTTTGTCTTCATGACATATGGACAAACAGTATTTATTATTATCCAGTGCTTTCTTATAAAACATAAGATCCATGTTAAAATGTGCCTCAGATATATATGATATTTCAAAACGTCTGATAAAATTGTTCCTAAACATGTTGAGGTCAAACATATTTAGGAAATGTTCAATATACTTGATACTATTAAGATGCCCATTGATATCAATATCACTATATTTTACCTTATACGATTCTTGTAAAGAATCTTCTGTTTCTGCTGCAATAATTTTGCCCGGCTTTTCTATAGGACAAGGGCGATCCGAGAAAACGTCTTTAAGTTCTTCTATATTCAATTGAACAGGACGACGTGTTTCCATATTGATAGCAGCCCAAATAGAATGGGCGTAACCAAGCGTTTTATTGTTATTATCTGTAATTTCAAAGCAACGGTTGGTGAAAAATTTGTTGGCATCTGTGACCCATGTGTATATATTTAGCCCATTTAATTGTTGGGGATGTTCAAACATCTCGATAGCTATACGCGATAAAACCCAGGCCGTGTTATTTTCTGTCATATCATCGTAACCAAAACCATGCTTTGCCGCGTGAAATGATGCCGTATGGAGTAGATAGTTTCCAATAGCAGGCAATGGGAATTGCCCGAGAAAATCCATTTGATAGGATTCTGTTGCGAAATGGCATACATCTATATTCTTGTTAATCACTGTCATTCTCCTTTTATTTTCATTTCCATTTCGGCTAGCATATCACTTAGTCGTTCTACCCGGCTTTTTGTTATAGCTATACGTCCGGAACGGATAAATTGCAATACTCCGATGGAATCGCTTAGTTCTTTGAAAAGAGCTTGCGTCTCTTCGTAGTGGCCGCTTTTTTCAAGAACGACACAATCTTCATTCATTTCTAGGATTCGAGCATTGTGCTTACGTATTAAACTCTCGACAGTCCCCATTTTAATAAACAGTTCTGTACTGATTTTGTATAGAGCTATCTCCTGAAAGACCAGATCTTCGTCAGTATTGTAGTACGCCTTCAGAATATCAACACGCTTATCAATTTGTTTGACTACTTTATCTATCGTATCTTCGTCGGCGAAAGTGGTGATTGTGAATTTATGAATTCCTTGAATAGCCGATGGCGATACAGACAATGTTTCTATATTAAGTTGTCTGCGCGTAAAGACAACGGTTATTTGATTTAATAAACCTACGGTATTTTCCGAGAAGATAATAACTGTATATAATGTCTTTGTTGTCATAATTCTATCTCTTTACAATTTATTCGCCCGTTAAAATATTCGTAACCGTCGTCCCTGCAGGAACCATGGGATAAACCATACCTTGTTCTTCTACATCGGCGACTAAGAGATAAGGACCGTCATGTTCGAGCATTTCTTTGATTGCATCATTAAGATCCTCTCTTCGTTGTATTTCGCGTGAGGCTATGCCATATGCTTTAGCAATTGTTATAAAATCGGGATTATCCATCTGTGTTGACGAATAACGCTTATGGTAGAATAATTCTTGCCATTGGCGAACCATGCCTAAAAAGTTATTGTTTAGAAGTATTATTTTTATATTTAACTTTTCCTGCATTATAGTACCTAGCTCTTGTATGGTCATTTGCAAACCTCCATCGCCGGTAAAAAAACAGACTGTACGATCAGGTTTTCCAATTTTGGCTCCAATAGCAGCAGGAAGTCCAAAGCCCATTGTACCTAATCCTCCTGAAGTTACTACGCTGCGTGTTTGTTTATATTTAAAATATCTGACACCTATCATTTGATTTTGTCCCACATCGGTAACGATTATGGCATCGTGTTGTGTGGCTTCTGATACGGCATTAACTACTTCTCCCATCTTCAGATAGCCTGACGTTGGATGAAGTTCCTTCTTGATAACTTTGTTATACTCTTCTTGTTCATCTGGCTTAAATTCTGCATTCCATTCAGGACGTTGACGAATATCAATCAGATCTGTGATTAAAGGGATGGTCTTTTTTGCATTTCCAAGGACTTTTACGTCAGCCAGAACATTTTTATTTATTTCAGAATTATCAATATCCAGATGGATCACTTTCGCCTGTTTGGCATAAGTCTTTAGATCTCCTGTAACACGGTCATCAAAGCGCATACCAATGGCAATCAAAACATCACATTCGTTGGTTTTACGATTTGGACCAATATTCCCATGCATCCCTAACATCCCCTTGTTTTGAGGAAAATCAGAGGGGAGTGCAGACAATCCCAAGATAGTACAACCTGCTGGAATATCATTTTTTGTCAAGAATGCTCTCACTTCTTCTTCTGCGTGTCCTAAAATAACCCCTTGCCCAATGAGGCAGAACGGTTTCTTTGCGGCATTGATGAGTGCTGCTGCTTCGGCTATATTTTCAGGTTTAATATCAGGTTCGGGTTGATAGCTGCGGATAAAATGAATCTTTTTGTATTCATATTCAATACGCCCGATTTGTGCATCTTTAGCAAAATCGAGGACAACAGGTCCGGGACGTCCTGTTGATGCAATATAAAATGCACGGGCTACAGCCCAGGCAATATCCTCAGCACGACGGATTTGATAGGCCCATTTGGTGATAGGTTGGGTAATCCCGATTACATCTACTTCCTGAAAGGCATCCGTTCCCAGTAATCCTGAAGAAACCTGACCTGTAATTACGACAAGAGGTGTACTGTCTATTATGGCATCCGCAATACCTGTTAGTGTATTTGTAGCACCGGGACCCGAAGTGACCAGAGCTACACCAACGTTGCCTGATACACGGGCATATCCTTGTGCAGCATGAGTGGCCCCTTGTTCGTGACGAACTAATATATGTCTTATTTTATTTCTATAATCATATAAACAATCATAAACGGGAATGACAGCTCCCCCGGGATAACCAAATATTGTATTTACCCCTTCCGCAATCAACGATTTTAATAAAGCTTCTGAGCCTGTAATTAATTGTTTTTCCATACAAAATAATTCTTTTAATCTTCAACAATACGAATGCCTCCTTTGTCGGCTGATGAAACCATTTTGGCGTATGCCTTAAGTGCTTTTGATATGATTCGCCGGCGATAAGGAGCAGTGAAAGCTTTATTTCCCTTTGCTTCTTCTGCTTTTCGGCGTTTAGCTAATTCTTCATCAGAGAGTTTAACATTGATGCTCCGTTCAGGGATATTGATTTCGATAATATCATTATCCTTAATCAAACCGATGGCTCCACCGGAGGCTGCTTCGGGTGAAATATGACCGATAGACAACCCTGAAGTTCCGCCACTAAAACGGCCATCGGTAATAAGTGCACAAACTTTGCCTAAGTGGCGACTTTTTATATATGAAGTAGGGTAGAGCATTTCTTGCATTCCGGGACCTCCTTTAGGCCCTTCATGAGTGATAACGACAACGTCGCCTGCAACCACTTTGTCTCCTAAGATTCCATCACAGGCAGCCTCTTGCGAGTCGAATACTTTGGCCGGTCCTGAGAATTTCCAGATTCTTTCATCGACACCGGCAGTTTTTACTACACAGCCATCAACAGCAATATTTCCTTTCAGGATAGCTAAGCCTCCATCTTTGGAATAGGCATGTTCGATGTCGCGAATGCAACCATTAGTCCGGTCAGTATCCAATTCTTCGAAATAGTTTTCTTGAGAACCCATTTGAATACTGAACTTATGTCCCGGAGCGCTCTTATATATTTTTATGGCTTGCTCTTTAACATGTGGTGAGGTGATAGCATAATTATCAATCGCTTCACTTAGCGTCATCCCGTCTGCCCGCTTAACACTTCCGTCAACAAGGTGTGCTTTGAGCAGTTCATTCATAATGGATAAGATGCCACCGGCCCGGTTGACATCTTGAACATGATAAGCGCAGCTGGGTGCTACTTTACATATGCAGGGAATCTTGCGTGAGAGCGTATCTATATCATTCATTGAAAATGACACGTTTGCTTCTTGGGCTACAGCTAACAGATGAAGCACCGTGTTTGTCGATCCTCCCATTGCAATATCAAGCGACATCGCATTGAGAAAAGCCGAACGGGTTGCTATGTTTCTGGGAAGAACAGACTCGTCGCCGTCGCGATAATATTTGAATGCATTATCTACAATCAAGTGAGCTGCATCATGGAATAGTTGAATCCGGTTTGCATGTGTCGCTAGAATCGTTCCGTTGCCGGGGAGAGCTAAACCAATGGCTTCATTCAGGCAGTTCATGGAATTTGCCGTAAACATTCCCGAGCAGCAACCGCATCC
>JAQWBH010000303.1 GCA_028707405.1 Parabacteroides sp.
ATAGGACAAGTACCATATTATCTTGCAGATGAAGCACTCTATCAATATGCAGACAAGTACTACAAAGGAGCAAAAGATGCCCGTTCAATTAGCAAACTTGCCATTCTGCAACGTATGGTAAAGGATGGTAATAATGTAGGAAAGGCTTATGTTGAAAATCGCATTCACTTTTTATCTGGTATGACGCCAACCGAGATTATGGAAATGGGATATAACTGCTACTTAAATTCTTATCAAGGAAAATTTTATCCAGAAATGAAGCAGTTAATAGCCAATCTCAAGGAATACGGATTTGAAATTTGGATATTAACAGCGTCACCAGAATTCCTTTATCAAAAGTTTTTGACTGAAGAGCTAGGAGTGCCAGACACACACATTTTAGGAGTAAAAGCAGTTGTATCGAACGGCGTACTAACCGATGATATTATCATGCCTATCCCTCAAGATGATGGAAAAGCCAATGTTATTCCGACTTTCATTAAAGCCAGGCCTCTAATAGTAGCAGGAAACAGTAGAGGTGACCTAGATATGTTAAATCAATCATGTGGATTAAAGATAGTTGTAAATCCAGATGATTTTACTATTCGTGGGAAAGAAGATGGTCCAATGAATGGATATACTGTTAAACAATATTGGGAGAAAGAGGGAGCTGTGATTGTAAAATGTAATGATGTAGCCAATCATGATATAAAATTCCATACGAAATTATGGCATATCAGAACGAATAAATCAAACCCTAAATAGTCTCAACATACTTATCCGTCAAAATTATAAGTGGGATATTGAAAGACATTACGAGGATCTAATCAATAAATAATATATTAAAATAAGTTTACATGGAGAATCATTTAAGGAAAAGATGGCACATCTGCCTGCTGCTATTCTTATTCATAGGCTATATTGGAGCTTATGCACAAAATCAGAAGTTATCGATTAGTGGTGTCGTAACGGATAATACCGGAGGCCCTGTAATCGGAGCAAGTATTAAAATAAAAGGCACATCCAAAGGAGCCGTTACGGATCTCAATGGAAAATACGCCATTGATGCTTCTCCTGACGATATTCTACAATGCTCTTATATCGGTTTTGAGACCTTGGATATTCCTGTACGGAATGGAGAATATAAGAATATAGTATTACAAGAAGACAATCGTCAATTGAATGAGGTCGTAGTGGTCGGGTACGGAAGTATGCAAAAAAGAGAAGTGACTAGTTCTATTACTTCCGTAAAAGGGGATGAGTTGGTTCCCGGTATTGGGGGAGCTACCATTGCTACAGCTCTACAAGGTAAAGTATCTGGTTTGACTATTTCCGGTACATCCAGTCCTAATAGCAGCAATGGATTCCAGTTGAGAGGTGTCGCTTCTGTGAATGCCGGGAAAGGTCCACTGGTAGTCATTGACGGAATTCCGGGTGGAGATCTGAGAGCTTTGAATCAGGAAGATATCGCTTCTATTGATGTGTTGAAGGATGCTTCTGCCGGGGCTATTTATGGAACTCGTGCTGCCGGAGGTGTCATCTTGGTGACCACTAAACACGCCAAAGAGGGTAAAGTCAATGTCTCTTATACAGTTGAACTGTCCAAAGAAGTTACCCGGAACAAACCGGAGCTTCTTTCTGCTTCAGAATATGTGGCTGATGGGATCGGACAAGATTATGGTTCGCGTACAAACTGGTATGATGCTTTGATTCACAAGGGCAATTTCTCCAATCGGCATGTCCTGAATTTCTCGGGTGGAAGTGATAAGTTGTTGCTGTATACTACCTTGACCTATCAGAATCAGGAGGGTATCGTAATCGGGGATAATCGTAAGGATTATTCCGGTCGTATGAACGCCCAATATAATATGTTTGACGGGAAAGTGAAATTTATCGGAAATGTAGAATATCGTGAGGCCGTTCGTGACCAACGTAATTCTAAAGGACTATTTAACATGGCCATGACATTGAACCCGACTTCACCTTTGTATGATCCTAATGATCCTTCGGGATATAATTTGGAATCAGATGGTATTTCTGGGACTAACTTCAATCCTGTTGCAGATGTCATGCTGCAGACAGTTAATGCCACAGACCAGTGGTTACTGGCTAATGCGACCCTGAAGATTGATATTACTAATGACTTAAATGTGCAAGGGACTTTAGGTTACCAGAAATCACAATGGAAAGAAACTTCCTGGGTATCTGCCAATCATCGGGAATCCTTAGATAATACAAGGGCCGGAGAGGCTTATCAGGCTTACAGCAAAGACGATTATGTTTCAGCCGAGGCTTACGCTACTTACCGCAAGACCTTTGGAATGAACCATTCCTTCCAAGCTGTTGGTGGCTGGAGTTTCTGGGAATCCAATGGGGAGAATTTCAATATGACCAACTATGATTTCCCTGTAGAAGGTGTTGGTCCTTGGGATATGGCTTCCGGAAGTTATCTGACAGACGGACGTGCCAAGATGAATTCTGCAAAAGATCCACGTGAACGCTTGCTAGCTTTTTTTGTCCGTGCTAATTATTCATATGCAGATAAATATATACTGATGGCGAGTATTCGTCATGAGGGGTCTTCTAAATTTGGTCCGGATCATCGTTGGGGAAACTTTTGGGCAGTCTCTGGAGGATGGCGCATTAGCAGTGAAAAGTTCATGCAAAATTTTAAGTGGATTAATGACCTAAAGCTGAGAGTTGGTTATGGAATTACTGGGAACAATAATTTTGGTAGTGGCTATACGGTCAAGATGTATAAATCCAATGATATGTGGCCTATTCTTGGTACGTGGACCCCTGCATATGGACAACAGCGTAATATTAATCCTGATTTAAAATGGGAACAAAATGGTGAATGGAATATCGGGTTGGATTATTCGATTTTAAATAACCGTATTTATGGTAAATTCGATTGGTATTATCGTAGGGTTAAGGATTTACTTTATGAGGTGAATGCACCAGTGCCTCCGATGTCTTATACGACAATTATGAAGAACATTGGAAATTTGATGAATCGAGGCTGGGAGTTTGAAGTGGGTGCTGATGTAATTCGAAACAAAGATTTTAAGTATTCCTCAATACTTCGATTTTCACATAATACAACGAAATTGCTGAATATTGGTTTAGGAGAAGGTCAATATATCGAACAGGTAACTTTTCCTTCACCGGGAAATCCAGGTTCTGCAATACGTTTGATGAATAATCAGGCCATTGGTAAGTATTTCTTGTTCAAAAATGCGGGTGTTGACAAGGATGGAAAATGGTTGATTTATGATAAGGATAATCAGGTTGTTCAAGCGAATGACAAGACTTTGATATCCGCAAACAAGCACTTTACGGGGAATGCAATTCCAAAGCTGATCTTATCGTGGGACAATACCATTTCTTATAAAAATTGGGACTTTGGAATTTATTTGCGTAGTTGGTTGGGTTTTGATGCCTTTAGTCAACCGAATATGTATTACGGATTAAAGACCAACTCTCAATCTAATGTCTTAAAGAAGATTTACGAAAAGAATAAAAACGTTACTCAGGACAAGATACTAAGCGATTATTGGTTGGACAATGCTTCATTTTTGAAGATTGATGCTATTACAATAGGTTATAAGTTTAATACGGAAAAGGCACTTAAATATATAGATAATATTCGAGTATATTGTACGGCGCGTAATGTAGCTACTATAACAGGATATAATGGCTTAAATCCAGAAGTAAATATTAATGGATTAGCTCCAGGTTTCGAGAGAATAAAAACCATAGATGGAACTTATCCTCAAACGATTCATTTTACATTAGGAGTACAAGTAAATCTATAAAAATAAATAAGTATGAATTGTATATATCATTATAAAAAACAGAATTTATTACTAGGAGCTCTGGCCAGTCTCATATTACTTACCAGTTGTAACTTGGATGAGAAATTTTATTCGGAAGTCACCCCGGATAATTTTTTCACTTCACCGAAGAGTGCGTATGAGATATTAGCTCGTCCTTTTACACATTGGAAATGGTATATAGGTGCTGATCGCTGGTATCTGCAAGAATTGACTACGGATGAAATGGTATGTCCCCAACGAGGAGCTGATTGGTATAACGGGGGAGAATATTTTCGGTTACATTATCATACTTGGTCTGCAGAGGATCGCTTTATTGTCAACACCTATAATGGGTGGGGGCAAGGAATCTCCAAGATTCTGGCAGCTCGGGAAGATTTGGAAAATGTAGACTACCAGAAAATGGGATTGTCAGATTCTGTCAAGGCTGACCATTTAGCACAGTTGGATGCTCTCCAAGCTTATTTCTATTTAAGTGGTTTGGATTATTTCGGAGGTCTTCCTATTTACAATAGGAGTGACGATCCGTTGAAGGCAAGAAGTACGGATAAGGAGACTTTTACTTATATTGAGGGACTTCTGAAGAATTCGATTCCAAAGTTGTATCCTAAAAAGAAGTTAGGGGAATCCGAGGACGGTTATTTGAAACAGGCTGCAGCTGCAGCTCTGTTGGCACGTTTGTACTTTAATGCAGAAGCGTATGTAAAGGAAGACCATTTTGCTGAATGTGCTACCATTTGTCAGGATACTATCGATGGTAAGTATGGTACCTACCAATTAGATTCTACCTGGTGGGGACCTCATGGATTTGATAATGATAAATCACCGGAAGCCATCTGGAATGTACCGTCAGAATATGTAAAGATGCAATGGGACTGGTACTTCAAGTATTTCTATCACATGAACAGTTATAAATATTTCGGTTCCGAAACGCAGGGGTATAATGGTTTCATGTTATCTCCCTCTCTAAATCCTCAGGGAGAAAACTATAATGATAAATTAGGATGCCCATATTGTAAATTTGAGGATACCGATTTACGCAAACAACCTTATGAATATGAAGGTAACGGTAAATATATCGGTATGTTTTTAGTGGGGAAACAGACGAGCAAATATGGTTCCTGTACAGGACAGAAGGAATATAAAGGCAAAGTCATAACTTTAGTCGATCAGGTTGCTCATTTTTCAGAGATTGGCTCGGGTAAAAAATATGCTTCGGTTGATCAGCTTCCATCCACTATGGCGGATGGTGAGGAAAATTCTGGAATTAGGCTGGTAAAATCTCCACAACCAGATGAGACTGACATCAATCTTCGTTATAGTCCAGATTGCCCTGTAATCCGCCTCACAGAAATATACTATATGTTAGCTGAATGTAAGTTGAGAGCCGGCGACAAACAAGGGGCTGCCAAATTGATCAATCAGGTTAGGACACGTAATTTCAAGAATGGAGTGGATCCCAACCCAGTTACTACTGCCAATCTGGATGAATTTCGTATGTTGGATGAATGGATGATAGAATTTCTTGGAGAAGGTCCAGGAAGGCGTCGCACAGACCTAATTCGCTGGGGAGAATTTACTAAAGGTACATGGTGGGACCACAAAGCAGATAATGATGAAAACAAAAATCGTTTTCCTATTCCGAATTCTGCTATTTCGGCAAATCCTCTATTAAAGCAAAATCCCGGCTATGATGGAAACAACTAATAACTTGAGCCCATTTTAAAAAGTGAGCTCATAGTTAGATTTGTTGTATATTATAGTTGTTTGCTTTATATTTGTATCCATTTAACAAATAGGAGAAAAACTTCTTATTTTGTGTTTAGCGTATGCTACAGATCGTAGGTCCGATGTGATTATTGGAAAACTAGATCCGCATATGCTTTACTGCATCATAGAATGGCTTAATTTATGCGTAGAAGAAGTGGCAATGATAGGTGATAGAATATATAGATGTAAAAACGGCACTGAATACAAAAGTCCGAGTATATTGACCCTGTCGAGAAAAACTATGATGGATGCCGTTCGGCAATCTGTAGAGAAATCGACTCTAATTGCACAAGATCAGAGCGAAGTAGAAAAATGGTTTTCTATGATGCA
>JAQWBH010000304.1 GCA_028707405.1 Parabacteroides sp.
CGGATCAGTAAGGATGGCGCTGGATATGTTTGAGGCTTCCAGAAAAGTAAATGGGAATCATGGATTGAAAAATGCCATAGAGCATATTGAGAATATCCATCCGGATGATATCCCCAGGTTTGCGGAATTAGACATTATACCATCCATGCAGCCTTATCATCTCACTTTAGATGTCAACGAGAAACTCATCAGGATGGGGGAAGAACGATGTCGTTGGGAGTGGCCCCATAAAACGATACTTGAAAAAGGTGGAAAACTGGTTTTCAGTACAGATTATCCAGTGGTGGATTTTAATCCGTTTCTTACGCTATACGCAGCAGTAACCCGATGCGATGACGATGGAAATCCAACAGGAATTAATCCAGAGGAACGGGTTAGTTTGGCAGAAGCAATTAAGGCTTACACAGCTAGTGCAGCAGACATCTATGACAGATCGGAGGAATTAGGAACCCTGGAGGAAGGAAAACTTGCCGATGTTGTTGTAATAAATAAAAATCTGTTTGCCATTGATTCGATGGAAATACAGAGATGCCAGGTAGATCTTACGGTAATGGACGGAAAAATTGTGTATGAGAGAAAACTATCATAGGAATAAAGAACAATAGCCCTACATAATCCTGCAAATACTAGAAGTGTCGCATAAGTGTAATGTGGAATTTTTAAGGAGGTCAATATATGAATAATTCACATTTTTGCCCTTGTACTGATTACGAGTGTGACTTTAATCCAATTAACCATGATAAGGGATGTAGCCTGTGTGTTGAAGATAGTCTTAAAACCAAAGAAATACCCAAATGCTTTTTTATTAGTATAATTGGCGATATAGATGGTATAAAAGATTGGTCTTTCGAGGCATTTGCCAAGATCGTTTTAAGCAATAAATAACGGTGCCAGACACCAAAAGTAACGAACACAACGAGCCTGAAAAACTAAATAAAGGTAACACTTTTCATGGGGCAGAGCAATCTGCCCCATGTTTTGCATCCATTCCAAAATAGGTACTACGGGATATAAACAGTTGAGAGTTTATGGGTTCTTCTATCCTGAGTTTTACAGCAAAATGAGTAAAATTTAGCCTTCTAATCCTTGGAAACACAGGGATTGAGGGCTTGTGTTTTTGTCGGGAAGTTGTAGCGATACAAATCATTTTTTTGTGCTTGCTAAAATTTTTTAATCTCACCGAGACTTCGTATTCTCTTGCTGAAATCAATATTAAACACTTTGCTGATTTTAAGCAGTATCTCATCACAGTAATTGAACAAATAATAGTTCTGCTGTGCATAAGAGCATTCTGC
Organism: Parabacteroides sp.; assembly: GCA_028707405.1. Classification (GTDB taxonomy): domain Bacteria; phylum Bacteroidota; class Bacteroidia; order Bacteroidales; family Tannerellaceae; genus Parabacteroides. Next base: position 1,296 of record JAQWBH010000304.1, read on the forward strand.
TTTTCTTAAACTATCTAGCATCTTGATAATGCTGAATTTATGCTTAAGTTTCATTTCTGGGATTCGTGTGATTATCAAAGAAATAAAGCAAGTCAGGAAGTGTGCTTGTATATGGTCCTCTGTTGAAATATAAACTGGTCTGGCCTCCAAATCACTCTTGGTTATGCGGAAGGATTCCTCGATCCTCCATAAACCTCGATAAATCTCAATGATGTGGTCATCAGATTCATCCATCTCACTGGTTACGATTACATAATATCCATCGAGAGCTTCTTCTTGCTTAATCTTCTCTAAATCCAGTTCCAGCAATTTTCCTGTGCTTAGGATTTCCCCAGATTCTTTGTCAAAGTCAATGTCCTTTATATCAAAGGGTTTGGGTTACAATATATTGAAACTTACTGCAAAATTTTGGATATCGGCCGTCCTGATAAGGTATTGATTGCTGGAAAGTATTTCAGATAATAGCACATCAATTGTTTACAAAATATGTAATTTGTGATTTAATATAGACATCCTATATAATTGTTATCTATAAGAAAAGTGTTTTAGATATAAGAAAGGAGTGAAAGGCTTTGAGTAATGATCTAAAGCATCTCAAGTTTAGCGATATTGATTTATTAGATCAGTTTTTTAATTCTTTAAAGAATGATTATCCCGGTTTTGAGGATTGGTTTCTTCGGCGACAAGATAAATGTGCTTATGTATTATACAATGATGAGGATAGGCTTGAAGGGCTGCTTTATTTAAAACTGGAAACAGGCCCGATTGAAGATGTAGCACCGCCGCTGCATGGAGAAAATATATTAAAAATCGGCACTTTCAAAATTAATCCTCACGGTACACGCCTGGGAGAACGATTTATAAAAAAAGCACTTGACTATGCCGCCAGTCAAAATGCATCTCTATGCTATGTAACAATTTTTGAGAAACATGACGCTCTGATTCAACTGCTTGAAGAATATGGATTTATCAAGCATGGGTTGAAATATACAGCAAACGGCGAGGAACTTGTCTTATGTAAGGATTTGAGGAAACTCACGGGAAACATGTTTAAGGATTATCCTCTGATTGATGCAAGGCAAAGTAATAAATATATATTGAGTATCTATCCAAAATACCATTCACATATGTTTCCCGATTCCATCCTTAAGACAGAAAAAGTTGATATATTAGATGATGTTAGCTATACCAATTCAATACATAAAATATATGTTGCAAGTATGCCTGACATTGCAAACTTGCGACATAAAGATATATTGGTCATGTATAGAACAGCTGATGAAGGCCGAAGTGCTGAGTATACCTCTGTAGTGACTGCAATCTGTGTGGTTGATAAGGTGAAACATCAATCGGAATTTATTAATTTTAATGAGTTTTATGAATATGCCAGCACCTATAGCATTTTTGACAAAGCGGATTTGTGGTATTGGTATGCTAAAGGTACGTGTTATACTATTAAAATGACATATAATGTGGCGTTAAGTAAAAGAATCATTCGGCATGAATTAATTGAAAGCATCGGAGTTGATCGCAGCAGCTATTGGGGTATACTGCCCATTACCGATGTACAATTTAATGAAATAGTACAGCGAGGAGTAGAGAATGAAAGCATTATTATCAATTAAGCCCCAATTTGTTGAGGAAATCGTTGCGGGTAATAAGCTGTATGAATACAGAAAAAAGATTTTTAAGAAGGATGTTGATACTGTAGTCATTTATTCAAGCAAGCCGGTGGGGCGTATTATCGGTGAATTTTTAATTGATGAGATTCTTAGTGATGAACCGTCAAGCCTATGGGATGAAACAAGCAAATATTCCGGAATCAGCAAAGACTTATTCTTTGAGTACTTTCGGGGCCGAAAGGATGCCTATGCCATTAAAATCAAAAATCTAACGCTCTACCCCAAGCAAATTGACCCTAAAGAAATAATGGATAACTTCACTGCGCCGCAATCATATATGTATTTGGACGATGAAGTGTTGAAGGTATGTATAGGTTAGCTTCCCATTTAGCAACACCAGAAATAATAAATGAGAGTATTCAAATCACTCAATACTCACTTCAAAAGTTTAGAGAAATAAGAAGACAGGGAAAAGTAGATGATACGAGTAAGAATCTTGATGTGAATGCTAGGGCGACAGAAGTATACGATTCTGCAAAAAAATTATATTAGCAATTGAAACTTGCGTCGAAGATCCATATAGTACTGAAGGATTTTATAGGATCTTAGTTGCAGGTTTATTACCCATACCATGTCTTTGGAGGGAGGTTGAAGAGTTTAGACATGCCAGAAGCTGGAAAATAAAACCCTTAAAAGGAAATATTAAAGTTGTTGATGATAATAATAAGGTTGCAATGTCAAATCAGATTATTGAAATCGCAAAAACAATTTTAAAGATGCGGAATATAACTTAAAAAATAGATTTCCCAAAATAGTATAATACGTTTAGTAGATTGTTATTTGGAATTTATTTGAAGGTAAGGTAATAGCATGGAAGTAAACATATTTCACGAAAAATGGAGTCCCGTTCGGATAGAGGTACAGAGAATAAGTCAATACCCATTACATTTACATAAATATATTCAGATAATATATGTTCTTGAGGGGTCAATTGAAATTGAGGTGATTTTTGGTAAATACCTTATTAGTGAAGGCGATATTCATATAATAAATATAGAGGATATTCATGGAATGAGGTCATATGGGAACGAAGCAGTGATACTGGTTCTCAGCATTAATACTAAGTATTATAAAAACACATTTCCCGATATAGATAAAAGAATATTCATTTCCTATGGCAGTAAAATTTTTAGAAGGGATGAAGCAAGACAATTGTTTAAAAATCTCTTAAATAGAGCATTACTACAGTACCACAAAAAAGTAGAAAATGAAAGACTGGAGAAGATAGGTAAGGATATAATCGAACTACTATACGGCCAATTCCAGTACTATAATATTAATTTTGAGACAAAGAAAATTGAGACAGCCAGAGCAACAATAATTGATAATGAAACGAGAGAAAGGCTTAACAGAATTATCTCAGATATATACCAGAACTACAATCAGAAAATCAGCATTGAAAAACTGGCAGAAGAGGAACATATGAGCAAGTTTTATCTCTCGCACTTCATTAAGGATTACACTGGAGAAAACTATAGTAACTTTGTTTATATGGTCAGAGTTGAGATGTCGGAGTATGAGCTATTGATTACAGATATGTCAGTATCAAAAATTGCTAGGAACTGTGGCTTCTCAAGTATTTATTACTACAAAAAGCACTTTGTAAAATGGTTTGGAGTTACACCTGAAGAATTTAGAAGGCAGCACTGGCATAAGACTATTATACACATCGACCCTAAATTTGAAATAGTTAATAATGTAGAGAAATACATTTCATGTGATAATTGCACTAAGATAACAGTAGATAGAGAGTTGCCAGTTCTTGTTTCCGGCTCAGTAATCAGAGATCTTTTAGAAGCAGCAATAAACCTTAAGTATATGAAGATGGAGTACCATCTTCATCCACTTATTGAAATGTTGGGAAAAGATATAATCGCCGCCGAGGAAAAATATATAATTACAAAATCTGGCAAAAAGGTATCCATTGCAATTATTGGTAGACGCACAGAAAAATATGATGTCAGGTTTATAAATTTCGGAGATAACACTATAGAATTAAGAATGGTAGAGATTACAGTTGAGGGGGGGCATCTAAGCAAAACTACATTAATACCGGACTATTTAGGAGGGCTGAATTTAGAAATTGATATAAAAAAAGGATCCATTCTAATAATTTCCACTGACTAAAGATACTAAGAACTTTGTGAACAGAAAAGTAATATACCAACATAGTTAGCAATTCGCATATATAAAAATATGCGAATTTTTGTTAGTATAGTTATATAGTTCGAATAGTATGAACATTCCGGTAATGTTAGCGGGAAAGGAGGTACCCCATGTTCGAATTAGGGAATGTAAAGCAAATTGAGGATGCTCTCAAAGGCAAAACAGGTTTGCTAGAACAGTATGAAGAAGAGTTAATTAAAAGGATTGCCATCGTTGAAACGGAGTTTAATCATGATATGAAGCTACCCGCATTTAGCAAAGGCCTATGGATATTGTTGGTAGTGGCTTCATGTGTCACACTAGCACTGCTGTTTGTATAAGGAAAGCGAGGTGTAAAGATTGGATAAATATGCAAAGGAAGCGCAATTTAGTACTCTGCCAATTGTAAGAAAAGAGCGTCCATACGGGTTCATGGATTCCAGTTTTGTAAACACAGGCTGGGGAATAGCAACCTGGTGCTTTTTAACAGGGGGTCTGCTAGCGGGTCTTGTGGATTTCAAGACTGCTGTCTTGGCCTGCTTAACAGGAAATGTTATAGGAGTTGCCCTTGTGGCTGTGGCTTCGACAACCATATCATTTAAATATGGAATGGATACGTATACATCAATTATAGCATTTTTCGGAAAAATGGGAATGAAAATAGTTCTTGGAATATTTCTTATTACTAATCTTGGATGGGTTGTAGTTCTCGCATCTATGTGTGCAAGATCTTCCCATAGTATCTCGAACGCTATCTCAGGAGTAGAGCTTACAAAC
>JAQWBH010000305.1 GCA_028707405.1 Parabacteroides sp.
CGAGAAAGGAATGCTTAAATAGCATTGATACATCCGAGAGTCGGATAGCAATTAGTTAATAAATATACAATATCAAATTTACGTTCAATAATTCAGCTTATCGTTTTCTGTTGATAATAGGCAGAGCGGCAATGCTGAATAATCCTGTAACTCCTTGCCAAAGAGTCTGTACCATATGAACAACCAAAGCAAAGGCTGCAGCGTCTGTTTCAACGACTCCAAAACAAACCAAGGTCATAATTACCATAAAATGCCAGGGGCCAATTCCCCCTTGTACAGGTACTGCTACTGCTATACTGCCCATGGCAAATGCAATCAGACCTACTTCCACTCCTAGATGGCTTGTGAAGCTGAAAGCATAAAAAGTAGTATAAAAGTAGATGAAATAACTTATCCAAATTAACAACGTTTCAACAATAAACAACCACTTGTGTTTCATCAGCCAAATGCTTTTCATACCATTCCAGATATTCAGAAGCATTTCTTTAGCTTTCTTGACCACCGTAAAGTTACTCAAATAAATGAATATGAACCAAACTAAACCAATAAAAATTATTATTCCAACATATATCCATATTGAATTGAACATAGATTGAAATCCGGCAAGCAAATCTGGATTTCGCGTAAAGAACTCACGGAAGAAACTAAAATTGAAGAAAACAATTGATAATGTTATCATTCCTACTACGAGTGTATCACTTATTCGGTCTACTAATAATGTGCCAAATAATCTTGTAAAGGAATTTTTTCATATTTGGAGATTACGCCGCAACGCCATATTTCTCCTACGCGAGGTAGCACTAGGTTTACAGCATAATTGCCTAAAACGGCATGAATGGCATTACTAATCTTGACCTCGTCTCCTACGGAATTGATGAGAAGCTTCCATCTGAATCCACGGACGATGTTTGCAAACAGACCAAACATGAGAGAAAAAAGGATAATGTCATAACGTACACCTTTACGAATGACTTTCCATATTTCATCTAGATCCATTTTACTGTATAAATACCAAAGGAGTAAGCATCCGAATGAGAGCGGAACAAATATCTTAAGGAATGTCTGTAGAGCCTTTTTTAAATTCATTATGCGAAGGTAACTTTAAATTTTTGTTGTATTTTTGTACACCCGCAAAGATAAGCATATTATTTTTATATAAACACTTTATAAACGACGAAGTGGATGAGATTGGTTAGAGCAAAGAAAGCATTAGGACAGCATTTCTTGAAAGATTTGCAAATAGCTCAGCGTATTGCTGATACTTTATCAGAGTATAAAGATCTTCCTACTTTGGAGGTCGGACCAGGGATGGGTGTTCTTACCCAATATCTCCTGGATGCCGGGCATGATCTTACTGTTGTTGAGCTTGATATGGAATCAGTTGATTATTTGAAAGTTCATTTTCCGGCATTGGAAGGGAAGATACTGGCTGAAGATTTCTTACGTTTGGATCTTTCTTCGCTTTTTCCGGGTAAGTTTTGTCTTATTGGTAATTATCCTTACAACATATCAAGTCAGATTTTTTTCAAAGTGCTTGATTATAGAGAGATCATCCCTTGTTGTTCAGGGATGATACAGAAAGAAGTAGCTGAGCGTCTGGCTTCAGCTCCGGGCAATAAAGCTTATGGAATATTAAGCGTATTGTTGCAGGCGTGGTATAATATTGAATATCTCTTTAGTGTTAGTGAAAAGGTATTTGACCCGCAGCCAAAGGTTAAGAGTGCGGTTATACGCATGACAAGAAACGAACGGACCAGTCTGGGATGTGATGAAGCATTATTTAAAGCTGTGGTGAAAACATCCTTTAATCAACGGCGCAAAATGTTACGCAATTCGATGAAACCTATGTTAGGTAAAGACTGTGCTGATTATGCTTTGCCTATCTTTGATAAACGACCCGAGCAGCTGTCTGTCGAACAATTTGTTGAACTGACGTTGATAGCTGCACGAAATTTGAATTTGCAACAGAGCAATTCTTGATAGAATCTAATAATCAATTGCTGATTTTGTGAATCACTTTCATCAGTTGTTCACCCAAACCAATTGTGTAGCCCTGCGAGACATAAACAACGCGGTTGAAAGTGTCTGCAATAATAAATATAGGGAGTATATTCGCATTCTTCAAATGCATGGATGTTGTAATCTCTTTTTGTATGACATTGTTTGAATCTATACCGTACGTAATATTATTAGGCAATAGCCCAAACTCTTTGGAATCAAAATTTTTGTAATCTTTTTCACTAGGGAAGAGCAGAACCATATTGCGCCCCCAGGCTTCAATATCTTTCTTAACCGCCGAGATATCACGCATGGCATGATTGGTCGGTTCTTGTCGTGATCCTAGAATTCCTACGATGAAATAGCCTCTGCCTGTTGTCAGCAGGATACTGGTTTCAGTTCCTTTATTTGCAAGCTTGAATTTGTTCTCTGAGTTAAAGTTTCCAATAACTTTGATCTCATTCGGATTTTCACGCATGACAAGTTGTATGTTTGTTGTCTTGTCGGCTTTAACATTAAAGAAAGTCATTTTGGCCAAGACACTTCCACTCGCTAAACGTGTTCCTGTTATTAATAGATAGTGACCTTCATCAACTGGCAGTGGATCCTTGAATAATGTACTCCAATCGTCGCTGGCTCCCATATCTATATTTGCATTTGATTCTAGATGTAATGTTTGCAGAGTAGCGTCTTCTAGTATGTTTGCAATAGAGAAGTGACTTAAATATTTAGGATCCGGGAGTTGTTTCATGGGTTGATATGTGGCGGCTATTGCGCCTTGCTTGACTATAGCTGATGTTTTAGCTTCAAAATTAATGTTAATCCAATGAGCATCCTTTGCATATTGAACTTTGCCAGCTACAGGCTCTATTTGAGCTGGGATTCCTAAGCTACGGGCAACGGCTACAAAAAAAATATTTCTTGAGTTTGAATCTGCAACACGCGCTTTCCATACACCTATTGGTGTCATCGGTATATTTTGAGGATTCAGGTCTTCCTTGATGGTAATATTTTTCTTTATCCAATCTGCCAATACTTCTGGATTCTTGCGGGCTCGTGCAGCTAAAACAGTATCTATATTTGCCTGGAAGAAGCTTCTGTACGGAGTAAGAATTTCATTGGCAATACGTGGGTTTAAAATGGCTTCTTTAAAATACGGACTTTTCATTTCTGGTGTGTGATTCAGATGGTCGACAAGAAAAGAAGCAGGGGTATCACGTAAATCTTTTGCAGAGATTACATTTAGCAGGTCTAATGCAACTGAACGTTTATCGGCTGGTGTTTTGCAAAGAAACTTTTCTGTCTCCGCCCAATTACCATAACTTCCTATCATGCAATTGATGGTAGCTGTAGAATCAATGCTAAGATTCTTGGCTAACATACGTGCTCTTTCCGCTGTATAAAATGAGGATACATATTTATTGCGTATGGAATCCTCATCATGAAGACGTTTAGTATTCATTGCATCCTGCTCTCTTGTAGTGTTTACGGCTATTGAGCCCTCTACAGGCGGGATAATATCCAAATTGATGGAAGCTGTGTCACCTGGTTGTTTGTCAAGCGCGATATTCAGACTCATCATTTTTCCAAATGATAGCTTTCCATAACCAAACCTGCCATCTTTGGAAGCCCAAACCAACATATCTCCTTTTCCGGCAGTAAGGAAGGTCTGTCCTTTAGTATCTGTCGTTTTGTGGGCAACTGTATAGAACTCGGCATAATTATAAATTTTGAATTCTACTTTTGCTCCTTGCACAGGCTTTCCTTCTTTAGAGACAACATTGATTATTGCTTTTGCTGTCGGGGCGTAATTATTTATAACATTAATTTCGGTGTAACATTTAGTTGTGTCCATAATTTCTTCTGAACCTTTGTATTTACCAAATACTTTGGTATGCATTAGCATTCCTCGATATGCAGGGCCGTTGAACCAGCCGAGATTGAGTACCGGAGCCGGTTCGCAGGCACCCAGAAAGTACCATTTCCCATTTACCCATGCTTCAACCCATGCATGATTATCATCGGTATGAGCCCAGCGCGGTGTATATACTTGACGTGCCGGAATACCCACCGAACGTAGTGCAGCTACTGTAAAAGTGGATTCTTCACCACAACGCCCGAATGCTGTTTTAACGGTAGCTAATGGTGAACTGGTACGTGAGTCACTTGGTGTATAAACCACTTTTTCGTGACACCAGTGATTAACTTCCAATACAGCATCATATAGTGATAAATCTTTTACCCGGTTGCGTAGTTCTTTATAAAATACCATTCGGCAGTTATCCAATGTTTCATTATTGACACGTACCGGTAATACAAAATGGCGGAACATTTCTTCGGGGATACTGTCGCCCCAAGGCATTTCTTTTTGTGCCTGGAATGAACTTCGAACATTATTCAGATAAAATTGCCCGCTGTAATCCGTGATATCGCCTATAGGCATATAAGCATAAAGAAAGGTGAGGGCCTCCCGCTCTTTATCTGACAAGTGCTTGTTGAAGATGGCAAACAGGTCTCCGTTTGGAAGGACTGCTTTTTTTTCTTGGAAATCTTTTTCAACTTTAGATCTATAAGATTTGTCAGAAATAAAGTGTTTCTCATTATTACATGCGATTGTTAAAGTAAGAAGAATTGTCATTATAAAGATAGTCGTCTTTGTCATGGCGGTCATTGTTTTTGTTTCTTCGCAAATATACGTATTGTCCTCATAAAATCAATGTTTTATCTCTCTTATTTTGATCAAAGCCGAAGAAGGGCGATTTTTTAGCATAATGGTCCACCCTTTACGTAATAGTTCTTTACCGCTAATATGAATGTGCGATTTAAGGTCGAAATCTTCCATTTCATACATTGAATGTTTGTTTATGCCACCCGGGAAAACAGTCAGGGATTCCATATCTGCATGACTGCGACGGAATGCAAGGATGAATCCAGTCTTTAGGTCTGGACGATAAAGTTGATAGGAGCACCAGCAATCATTTCTTTTTGAAAAAGGAGTAAGCGGATAGTAATTACCACTGAAGCATGCTTTTATTTCTGCATGCTGTCGCATCATTTCACGATACCATTTCCACGGAAAGTTATCGGGCATACCTGTGCGACTTCCATCATCTGCTTTTTGCAGAAATGAATTGTTCATACCGGCATTCATTCCCCCTCTGAATCGATAGGTATCGTTCGGAAGGATGGTCGACCCCATATTACTATACGGGATCCAGCTCATAATGCAGTAGTTTTGAATCTGATTTCCTATATTCTCTTGTTCTGCCGGGCAGGAATAGTCTGTGCGGTGGAGCGCGACACTACGACGTAACATTTCTATATCCAAACGGTTGCCTCCTCCGGCACAGTTGTCGATAAGAAGTTTGGGGTGTTTCGCACGCAGGTTGTCCAGAAACTGATAAAATCCTTTTACATATTTTATTTCAGTCATTCCGATACGGTCAGGCTTGTCGTTACTTTTCCAGTAACGTAGTGTACCGATGTTGGCATCAATACGTAAAATATCTATGTTTGATTCGTCGATCTGCTTGGAAATATAATCGGTGATCCATTGGCGTGCTTCCGGAATACCTAGATTCAGAAGCAGAGATTCCACCTTTTTATATTTTCCAACATCATTGCGAGGAAAGGAGTCCGGCAGCTTGATAAACCATTCAGGGTGCTGCAAGGTGATTGGCATTCCTCCAACGGCACGCTCAGGTTCGTACCAAAGGAGAAAGTGCAGTCCGGCAGCGTGTGCCGAATCACTTATGGGGCGTAGGCCGTTCGGATGCTGAAAAGTGTTACAATTCCAGTTTCCTACCAATCCATACCAGTCTTCATCCTTGGAATTTTGCCATTCCAATGTGGGATGCGGACCTCCGAACCATCCTGCATCAATCCAGTAGGT